>JBEPVG010000342.1:0-3012 GCA_041691175.1 Chitinophagaceae bacterium | reverse complement strand
GTCATAATGTTTTCCATCATATTCTGTATATCCACCACCAAAAGTCATTTGAATTTTGTTTTTGTGATATTGCAAAGAAAAAATTGAACCATAGAAATAATTGTCCAACCAAAGTCTTCTGATTAAATCTGTTGAAGTAATTGTGTCAGATCCATTGATCAAATCCGAAAGATTATAATCGCTGAAACTCTGATCAGCTCTATATTCTTCATAATATCCCTTACCTCTTGTAAGAAAAGCGGCGATGTTATAACTAAAAAAAGAATTGATTTTGCGATTGAAAAAAAGTTGATAATGGGTTTGAATATAATTATCAGTTTCATTTAAGTAGGGCGTTCCCGGCTTTTCAGTTCCGGATGAATTGTAAGTTCGGTCACTATCCAAATAACTCTCTGGAATACCATTCCAGGCCTGATAAGTTTTTTCCTTTCCACTGATAAGATTAAAACGGAACGAACTTTTTTCATTGATATAAGCCGCGCTAAAATAAAGAGATTTTAAATTGGAAGTAGCGCGATCAATATATCCATCGCTCGAAATTTTTGAAACCCGTGCATCAATCAAAAAATGATTTGCCAATAAGCCGGTGCCAAATTTTAATGTATTTTTCCAGGTATTAAAAGAGCCATAACTATTATTCAATTCCAAATATTTTACTTTATTCACTTCGTTGGTAGAAAGATTGATCGTCGCCCCAAAAGCACCGGCGCCATTTGAAGACGTGCCCACACCGCGTTGTATCTGAATAGAACTTAAGGACGAAGAAACATCAGGCAGGTCAACAAAAAAAGTACCCTGACTTTCTGCATCATTATATGGAATTCCGTTGAGTGTTACGTTGATCCTGGAAGCATCTGTGCCGCGAATACGAATACCCGTGTAACCGACGCCGTTTCCCGCATCTGAATTTACAACCACTGATGGCGTTTGATTTAAAATAAAAGGCAAATCTTGCCCAAAATTGACGTTCGCTATTTGCTCTTTACTTAGATTCGTTTTGGTAAAAGGCGCTTTGTCAGCGGCTCTTATCGAAGTAATTTCAATATTATCAAGCATCAAAGTGTCGCTCAACTTATGAACAGAAGTATCTTGTGCATCGGCAAAAAAACCTAAGAACGCAAGCCAGGAGATAAAAAATATTTTTTTCATGTTCGTAAATTTTACAATCAATACAATGCATGAAAAAGAAGACGGGAAAGGTTATTTGTCCTCCCTTCGCAGGCATTATCCTGATCAGGTATGCGGGTATTTTCTCAGCAATTCTGTCAAATGTCAGATGCACCCCGGTAAATAAAAGGCAAAGATAATAAACCTGAAATAGATTCTAAAAATTTGTAACTTTTTGCTTCTACTTTCGTTACATGAAAAAACAAAAACTATGAAATCATTATTGTTCCTTTTTTTCACCGCCTTTTCATTTCAGTCATTTGGACAAATAGTTATAAATGATAAAAATGCAGAAGTAAGAAATGTAATTTCCTTTTCCGCGATAAAAGTTTCCGGAGGAATAGACGTTTATTTATCGCAAAGTGATGAAGAAGCTTTAGCACTAAGCGCTTCAGACGAAAGTATTCGTGATAATATCAAAACTGAAGTAAAGAATGGCATATTAAATATTTGGTACGATGGAGGTAGATTTCGATTTAATTCTGACAGGAAATTACGCGCTTATGTGTCTTTCAAAACACTGCAAAGTCTTGAAGCATCCGGTGCCTGTGATTTTATTATTAATGGAATTTTTAAAGCATCAAGCGTGAGAATAAAACTTTCGGGAGCGTGTGATATAAAAGGAAATGTCAATTTTGATAATCTTCAACTCGACATCAGTGGTGCCTCAACAGTAAAAGTAAATGGCAATGTTGAAAACATAAAAATAGATGCAAGCGGCGCGAGTGACGTAAAAAATTACGATCTTATTGCTGATAATTGTGTTGCGGATATTTCAGGAGCGAGTGATGTGAAAATCACCGTCAACAAATCAATTGCTGCCAAAGCCAGCGGCGCAAGTTCTCTCTTTTATAAAGGGAATCCTGAAAGAAGAGAAGTAAGCTCAAGTGGAGCCAGTTCTATATCCCATAGAGATTAAGAGTTTGTCTCGCCCAACCAAAATAAAAATTGGGAGAAAGTATCTTTAAAAGGAATATCTGTGTGCTTGTCTCCTTCCATTCCTGACTTTGTAATACCCTGAACACCTTTTATGTAAAGAACCTCAAATATTTTATGCATACCGGAAGAATCTTTTCTTTGAGGATTTTTAAGATCATCCATAACATTAAGCCAGAATTGTAGTCGCGGCCTTTTTCGTGACTGCGATATTTTTTTTGCAAGAATGGAAAAATCTACAGTAGAATTTTCTTTTGAAAAATCAGGAAGAAATCCTACCTTATCAAATTTCTGCCAGTTATCCCAGGCAATATCCAAAGCAGAAATGCCTGCAATTCCTGATCCTGCAATGGAAACGGAATTAAATTTTCTTACTCCTGCTTTTTTCTTTGTAAATGGCAATAATTCATTCACAATAAAGTCGGAATATTTTTTAGCCAGAGTACCATTATTTTGAGAATCCGGGAACCCTGCAACACCAAATTCCTGGGACGCATCAAAAGCACCAATACAAACTATTATAAAAGGTTTTATTAGCTTTTTCCTGTTTAGACTATCCAACATTTTTTTCAAATCCGATTGATTTATTTTTTCACCATCATTTAAAAGCAACAAATTAAAATCGTTTCTATTCTTTGGCGTTGGAGTGCTGATAATAGTTATAGGAATATGTTTTTGAAGATGGCGCGAGTATATTTCATCTTTAATTTCTTTGATTTTAGAATTGCAGGCCATTAAAAATCCTATGCTCAAAAGAATGAATAAGTTCAGATTTTTTACCATTGTAAATTTTATGATTTGCTAAAGTATTAAAATTTGGTGGCAACTTGGTAAGCCCTTACATTTGCACTCCTAAATCGCGAAGTAGAGCAGCGGTAGCTCGTCGGGCTCATAACCCGAAGGTCGGAG
>JBEPVG010000341.1:0-3013 GCA_041691175.1 Chitinophagaceae bacterium | reverse complement strand
ATATTTTTTTATAAGATTCATGCATTTCTCCGGGAATGATTTTATTTGAATTTTTTATATAGAGGATCCAATCCCGCACCTTCACTTTTGAATCATTATTATAAGAAAATAAAGTGGTGTTTTCATTCACATTTCCAATTAAAATATTTTTATTATTCATTAAAGAACTGTCAGTAATACGCCATAAATTTTGTTCATTTACTTTATTTTTTTTATACCCAATTATTGGGAATATTTCTGACAGAAATTTTTTCTTTGCAATCTCAATACGGTTATCATTCAAGACCTCCTGCTTTAAATTATAAACAAATGTTTCGTCGTTTTTTGTAGTGGGAATGGGTGTTGCAGAGATTCTTTTGATTATGTGGTAACCAAATTTAGTCTCAAAAGGCCTGGAAATATCACGATCAGTTTGAAGAGAAAATGCGTGATTTTCAAATATCGAATCATATTTAGCCGTTCCAAATTCGGGCATTATACCTCCATTCATGAAAGTAGTTCTGTCATCACTGAATTGTTTTGCAAGAGTAGAAAAATCACTTCCATTTTGTAATGCGGTGTAAATAGAATCTGCAAGTTTTTTTATTTTTTCTTTTTGCAAAACATCGCCTTCAGGAACCGCAAACAAAATTTGTGCAACGGTAATTTTACCTACCGCTTTTCTCTCTCCTTGATTTTTAAATATGTACCAGCCTTTTTTGGTATGGTGTGGAATGCTTGACTGGCCTGGCTTTAAGCCATAAATAATATTTTCAAATTCATACGGCAAAGAAAAAACGGTTATAAACCCAAGATCGCCCTTTTCAGCTTTTAAACCATTTTTTGTTGAAAGAATATCTTTATCCGGTTTATTTATTTTTAATTTTTCAGCAACTTCACCAATTACTTTTAAAGCTTTTAATGAATCAGTATTTTCATTTGTAGGCACAAAATAATAAACTGCATGTATATCAGTTTGACTTCTTTTAAAAGCTTCGTCAATCAACTTGTTTACTTCTTTTTCATCATTCAAATATCCATCTTGAATCTGACTACGAAAATTTTGGAGATCGGCTTCCAAAGAAGGTAGTGTGTCGAGCTGCATCTCTTTGGCAGCCTGCACTTTTAATTTAAAATTTATATACAAATTCAGGTAATCACGTAGATCCTTCGCACTGTCTGTTGTTGCCGTTTTATTTTTATTATAAGCATTTAAAAATTCACTAGAACTAACAGCATGATTTCCATAAGTAAAAAGAGTTTGGCTATTAGAAATAAGGATAAAAAAAGTAAACAGAAATCCGAGAACCAGTTTTTTCATTAAAATATATTTTAAAGGAATTTGTTTGTTTACTATAAAAATTTATTGGCTATTATTATCGAGACACTTTATCAGCCTGATTTTTAATTTTTACATCAAGTAAATCATCAAGCTGTTCCATCGTTAGCTTTTTAGCAATAATTTTTTTATCCTTATCCAAAAGATATAAAGTTGGGGTTTGAATTACATCATACAATTGTTTATAAGAAGCTTGCTTTGCCTGCACTACAATTTTTCTTTGTGCTTCAGTTTCATAAACATTTATCCAGTTATTCATTTTATGCTCATTGATAAATTCTTTCCATTGCTGAAAATCTTTGTTTTCTGTAAGCACGCCATACATCTTCACATTTTCATTTTTCCATTTCGCTTTATAAATTGAGTCGAGTCGCGGAACCTGCACGCGGCAATGGCCGCACGTCGGATCCCAAAAAACCAAAACGGTATAATCTGCTTTTACATTATAAAGCGACTTGCTAGTTCCACTGGAATCAACCATTTGAAGATCCGCAGCTTGCTGGCCAATCAAATTTGCCATCAACATGTATGCTCTGTCTGAAATAGTTTTTAGTTGTTTTTCGTTCAGCCAATTTGAAATTCCTTTTGAATGATATTTTTCAAAAAGATGAACAAAAACCGCATCTTGTCCCATATATTTTGGATTGATGTATTCATCTGTAAGCCAGTTCAACAAAAATTTATACATCTCCGGAGAAGATCTTGCCAACAATAATAGGTAATCGGACTCTTTTATGATTGAATCAGGAACCGGAGAAAGTACATTTCTAAAGTATTGCTCCACCTTGGGCAAAAAGACAGGTGTACGAATGATGCGATCATCCATAAATGATATTCCATCCCAATAATGCTTTTTATAATACTCATAATTATCTAAAGAATCCTGCCGTGTTACGGGATGTGGATTTAGAACCGGAGGTTCTTTCATACTCGTCAAAAGCGTAGCCAGCATGGATTCGGGATGATCTTTAATTATTTTATTGCGATAATCATTTAGCTCATCATTCAATTCTTTATACTTTTTTTCATGAGTAGAACTATCTGCTTTAGTTGTAGATCTTTTATACGCTTCAAGCTCCTGTTGCAAAATTTTTCCTTTTGAAGCTACAAACTTTTGATATTGCTCAAAAAGAATATTTTCCTTGGATCCGCTGATTTCTGTTTTATTAAGAAGGTCAGTTGTATCGGCTTTGATATTAATAACTTGTTCTTTACCAACTAAAAAATCAAACAATTTATTTTTACCCGGAAACACAATTGAATAAACGCCGGGCGGCAATTTTCCTTTGCCTTCAAAAACCGCAATGCCTTTGGAATTTACAATCGCGGAATCCTGAACATTCATGTTTTTACCGTAATAATAAGTGAAATAAGCAAGGCCACTTTTGTAATCAGGCGTTTGTAGGGTTACCTTGTAATCCTGTGCATTTGAAGATAAAAATGCAAAGCAAAAAAGTAAAAAAGAGGAGATTATTTTCATTTTGATTTGAGAGATAAAAAACAAAAATATTCAATTTGAATTGGAAATAAAGATGCTATAAAATACTTAACATTTCTATTAAGTTTTCGGTGTTTCTTTTGGGCGAAACAATTGAAATATTTTATAGTAAACAAATAAATAAACAGAATTTTAATTTTGATATAAACGAAAACACGCTTCATTTATTTCCTAATGTTTTCAGATTTATTATAAAC
>JBEPVG010000340.1:0-3019 GCA_041691175.1 Chitinophagaceae bacterium | reverse complement strand
GTGCTTGATAGCATGCCGTGTTTTCCTCCCGGTGAAAATTTAAAAGCGCTGAGTTTTCTTCCGCTCAACCATATTTTTGAGCGAATGATGAGTTTTCTTTATCTCTATAAAGGAACCTCAATATATTTTGCTGAAAGCATGGAAACAATTTCTCAGAATTTGAAAGAAGTGCAGCCGGATTTATTTACAACTGTGCCACGTCTGCTTGAGAAAGTTTATGAAAAAATAATGCAGAAAGGGGATGAACTAAAAGGATTGAAACGAAAATTATTTTATTGGGCCCACGATCTTGCTACCAATTTTGAGATTAATATAAGAAAAGGATTTTTTTATGACCTGCAATTATCAATTGCCAATAAAATTATTTTTAATAAATGGCGGGAAGCTTTGGGTGGAAATGTAATTTGCATCATTAGTGGCGGAGCAGCTTGCCAGGTGAGGCTTTTACGCATCTTTACAGCGGCTAAAATTCCTATAATGGAAGGTTATGGGCTCACCGAAACGTCGCCCGTGATCAGTGTGAATCGTTTTGAAGAAGAAGGAAGAATGTTTGGAACCGTAGGCCCAACGATTAGAAATGTGGAAGTGAAAATTGCGGATGATGGAGAAATATTGTGCAAAGGCCCAAACATCATGATGGGATATTATAAGCATCCCGAACTTACCGATGAAGCCATGGAAGGAGCGTGGTTTAAAACAGGAGATATCGGAACGCTGGTAGATAATAAATTTTTGAAAATAACCGACCGCAAAAAGGAAATTTTTAAAACATCCGGTGGAAAATATGTGGCGCCGTTAGCCATTGAAAATAAATTGAAAGAATCAAAATTCATTGAAAATATTATGGTGATTGGCGCGGGAGAAAAATTTGTAAGCGCTTTAATTGTTCCGGCATTTAATAATTTAAAAACATGGTGCAATCAAAATAAAATTGATAGCAGCAACAATGAAAAAATAATAAGTGAAGATTCAATAAAGGATCTTTATAAAAATGAAATAGAAAGTTTCAATCAATATTTTAATCATGTGGAACAAATAAAAAAATTTGAATTACTGCCACATGAATGGTCAGTTGAAACGGGGGAGATGGCCCCGAAACTCAGCCTGAAACGTAGAGTAATTATGCAAAAAAATAACGAGCTTATCAGGAAAATGTATAGCTGATATTCTGTAGTAAACAAACAAATATTGGGGATTTGTATTTTCTAATTCCCTTAATATTTGCACAGTAAATAAACAATTATTGAAGATTTCGGTTTAGTTTATTTGAAATTTCTTTAAAAAGAAAGGACTAATAATATACCGGAAATTTAATTAAAAATAGTGGTCAGTCTTCTTGGTGCAGGTCATCGAATTTTCTTACAATGACTCGTAAATTTTAATTTTATTGTACAAAGTTTTGCGATCAATTTTTAAAATCTCAGCAGCTTTTGTTTTATTAAAATTTACACCTTTTAAAACATTCATAATCGTTTCGTATTCTGCTTTTGCGGCGGCGTCTTTTAAATCCACTTCCTTTATCTGCGTATTGGGATTGACAAACATATTTTCGACACCATTTGAATGAACATCTGGCATCAGCGGTGCTTGAGTGATTTCCCATGGCAAAACTTTTGAAGTTATTTTTCCGGAAGGAGTGAGTAAAACTGCACGGCGAACAACATTTCTAAATTCTCTTAAATTTCCCGGCCATGCATAATTTAAAAACATTTCTTCAACATCTTCTTCATACCCTTCAATATTTTTTTCTAATTCTGTATTGGTTCTATCAAGAAAAAATTGAGCAAAAAGTGGAATATCGCCTTTCCTGTTTCTCAACGCCGGAAGATTGATTGAAAATTCGTTGAACCGGTGATACAAATCTTCCCGAAATTTTCCTTTCTGATAAGCTTCTTGCAGATTTTCATTTGAAGCAACAATAATTCTTACATCTACATCCATTTCTTTGGTACCGCCAACTCTTTTATATTTTCTTTCCTGAATAACGCGAAGCAAAGAAGCTTGCACATCTTTTGGAAGATTGGAAACCTCATCTAAGAATAAAGTACCGCCATTTGCCATTTCAAAATGACCTTCTTTATCAGTGACAGCGCCGGTGAATGCGCCTTTTACATGACCAAATAATTCACTGCCGGATAATTCTTTTGACAACGTTCCACAATCCATTGCTATAAAAGGTCTTCCTTTTCTATTGCTCGCTTCATGAATGGTTTTGGCAATTACTTCTTTTCCAGTTCCGCTTTCGCCGTACAAAATTACGCTGTAATTGGTGGGCGCTACAATTTCTATTTGCCTGTAAATTTTAGCTGTTTCGCCATCTTGCCCAATCAAATATTCATTATTGAGAGAAAGTTCATAAATCCTTTTCTTTTGAGCACCGTTAGAAGCTTTTGTTGTTTGAGCAACAACATCAGTAACCGGATTTGCCAACGCTTTTTCTATTACATTAATTACTTCATCAGGAATCAGCGGTTTGGTAATGTAATCAAAAGCGCCAAGCTTAATAACATCTACCGCGATTTTTATATCAGAATAACCGGTAATAATTACAACAATTGTCTTCGGTTTTATTTCTTTGATTTTCATTAAAACATCTTTTCCATCTTTATCGCCAAGACGGAAATCGCAAAGAACAATATCGAAGTGAAACTCATTAAATTTTGCCAATCCTTTCGATCCGTTATGTGCTACTTCAGTACTGTACCCCTTTTTATTAAGAAAACGGCTTAATAAAAGACACATGTCGAAATCATCGTCAATGATTAGTATTTTTTTATTCATATCTATTAAATAAAATAAGCATTTGGGCTTGCAAAGTTAACTTAATTCTTTGTTTTTTAATTCTGGAACAGGAACAGTTTTTTTTTCAATCCTAACCCACTCGGCATATTCATTTGGTAAAATATTTTCGCCGTACAATTTAGCATAAACTTTTGTAAACTCTGCACCAAGGTACAAAATTATTGAACTATAATAAACCCACACCATCAAAATAATAATTGAACCAGCTGCACCGTAT
>JBEPVG010000339.1:0-3051 GCA_041691175.1 Chitinophagaceae bacterium | reverse complement strand
GTGTATAAGAGACAGGTATAAATATAAGGCCTTAACAATTTATTTATTTAACTTTTTTGCCTTTACCTTAGCCGCCCACTTCAAAAATTGAAGAAAATATTTACTGGAATTTAAAAAAAATTGCTCTGAATTGAGAAAATAAAAAATGGACCTTACCAATATCAATAAAGACAGAAAAATCAGGAGAAAAACTGGCTCTCTCGAATTGGGAACAATGGCATTTGGAAAAGTGCCACCCCAGGCAAAAGAATTAGAAGAGGCCGTACTTGGTGCAATCATGCTTGAAAAAAATGCCTTTGATATCATTGTTGAAATTTTAACTCCGGAATGTTTTTACGTTGAAGCGCATCAACGGATTTTTAGAACGATGCAGGGATTACAACAAAAAAATTCTCCAATAGATTTATTAACAGTTGTAGAAGAATTAAAATTCAGGGAAGAATTAGATTTAATTGGCGGCCCATTTTATGTAACTAAATTAACCAATGCCGTTTTTTCTTCCGCAAATATTGAAATTCATGCCCGGATAATTTTACAAAAATTTATTCAAAGAGAATTAATAAAAATAAGTAGCGAAATTATCGGCGAAGCTTATGAAGATAGTACCGATGTTTTTGAATTGCTGGATATGGCCGAATCAAAATTGTTTGACATTACCAACAAACATTTGAAAAGAGATTATGCGAGCATTGATTCAGTTTTGGTAAAAACGATTCAGCGCATTGAGGATCTTAGAACGCGCCAGGATGAAATCACGGGTGTTCCTACAGGTTTCCCGTCTATCGACCGGGTTACTTATGGCTGGCAACAAAGCGATTTGATCGTTCTTGCGGCCCGTCCTTCTGTTGGTAAAACCGCCTTTGCTTTAAATCTTGCCCGCAATGCAGCGCTTCATCCTACAAAGCCAACAGCAGTTGGTTTCTTTTCGCTCGAAATGAGTGCAAGCCAACTTGTTCAAAGGATTTTGAGTGCGGAAAGCGGTATTCTTTTAGAGAAAATTGCGCGCGGAAAATTGGAACAACATGAAATGGAAGAGCTGTATAAAAAAGGTATTAACCGGCTTTCTTCGGCGCCTATTCATATTGATGATACAGCCGCTTTGAATATTTTTGAATTGCGCGCAAAGTGCAGAAGATTAAAAAATAAACACAATGTTGGTTTAATTATCATTGACTATTTGCAATTAATGAGCGGTACCGGCGAAAACCGGAACAGCAATCGTGAACAGGAAATCAGCCGCATTTCAAGAGATTTGAAAGGCCTTGCAAAAGAATTACAGGTACCGATAATTGCGCTTAGCCAGTTAAGCAGGGAAGTGGAAAAAAGAAAAGAGGGAAGTAAGATTCCGCAGTTGAGCGATTTGCGTGAATCCGGTGCTATCGAACAGGATGCAGATATGGTTATATTTCTTTACCGGCCTGAATATCATGATATTCATGCAAATGAAATGGGTGAATCTACAAAAGGCGAAACACAGATTCGTATTGCAAAACACAGTAACGGACAATTGGAAACAATTACTTTAAAAGCATTATTGCATATTCAAAAATTTGTTGAAAACGATGATAATAGTTTCGGAAACAGCTTGCCTCCCGGAAATTTTAAACCTGTGAAAGATATAGATGGAAGCGGCGGTGCGAAACTTTATTTCCAGGCGGGCAGCAAGATGAATGATGAAGAATTTGATGAAAATGCTCCTTTTTAATTAAAACTTTAAAGGAGACTTGACAGATTGTAAAGTAAATTTTTTTAGATGGCATCTCCATTTTTCTTCGAAAAAGATATTCCGGATTCCGATGAATTTATTTTAAATGAAGAAACCTCAAGGCACATCACCCAGGTTTTGCGCATGAAAGAAGAAGCGAAAATTCTTATTACTAACGGTAACGGTCAGACGGTAACGACAAAAATAATTTCTGCTGACAAAAAAAAGACTAAAGTAAAAATTCTTCTTAAAGAATTTTCAGAACCGCAGAAGCCCAAAACCGCTGTCGCAATTTCCCTGATAAAAAATACAAGCCGGTTTGAATGGTTTGCCGAAAAAGCAACAGAGATAGGCATTTCAGTAATTATTCCTTTAATCTGTAAGCGTTCAGAAAAAACGCATTTCAGAATGGAAAGAATCCGTTCTATTTTAATAAGCGCGATGTTGCAAAGCCAACAGTCATGGCTTCCCGAAATTTCGGAACCAGCTAAATTCTTTGATTTGATTACCAAAGAAAATTACCAACAAAAGTTTATTGCTCATTGTTTGCCGGAGGAAAAAAGAGAATTAAAAGATGTTGTAAAAAAAGACACTTCTAAAATAATTTTAATCGGCCCTGAAGGAGATTTTACGGAAGAAGAAATTGAGCAGGCAATTCATCAAAATTATATGTCGGTGGGTTTGGGAGTAACAAGATTAAGAACGGAAACCGCCGGAGTTGTAGCCTCGGTTTTGTTGAAATAAAAGATAAGAATCTTTAAAATTTGTTTGTTTACTATAAATCCTTTTTTATTAGAATTCTGCTAATTCTATTTAGTTTTGGTGAAACAAAAAATAGAAAGTCATCTTATTTGTTGCTTCACTATAAAATTAAAAAAACCGCATCCTTGTATGACTGCGGTTTTCTTAAAAATGAAAAAGTAAAAAAAATTATTCCTGGACAACAAGCCTAAAGCCGTTTCCATGGATATTTACAATTTCGATATTCGGGTCTCCCTTTAAATATTTTCTCAGTTTGGCGATATATACATCCATACTGCGCCCGTTAAAATAAGTATCGCTTCCCCAAATCTTTTTAAGAGCTGATTCCCTTGGTAAAAGATCATTTTTATATTCGCTCAGCATTTTTAACAATTCATTTTCCTTGGGTGATAAAGTTTGAATATCTTTTCCAACGCCCAACTGGCGCAGCCTTGGATTAAAATGATATTTTCCCAAATCATATTCTGCATTTGCCTCTTCGCGATGCAATTCTTCATTTCTCTTTAAAATGGCTTTTATTTTATGAAGCAACACATCACTGTCAAAAGGCTTTGTAATATAATCATCCGCACCAAGTTTGTAAC
>JBEPVG010000338.1:0-3051 GCA_041691175.1 Chitinophagaceae bacterium | reverse complement strand
GCCGGTCCATTCACTCAGGCGATGTCCCATAATTAAAGAACTGTCAGCAAGATGAAGGGTATAATCTGCTAAATCATTTTTGTCATTATTTGTTGCTTTACTGATCATTTAATTTTTTCTTTTTCAATTCGTCCTTACATGTATTTCAATTCATCCGGTAAATTATAAAATGTAGGATGACGATATATTTTATCGTTTGCAGGATCGAATAAACTTTCCGATTCATCCGGATTCGTCGCATGAATATATTTTGATTCTACCACCCAGATGCTTACTCCTTCCATTCTCCTGGTATAAACATCGCGGGCATTTTCAATCGCCATTTCTGCATCAGCTGCATGAAGACTTCCGGCGTGTTTGTGTTCGAGTCCTTGTTTGCTGCGGATAAAAACTTCCCAAAGTGGTTCTGTTTGATTATTCATTTTTTGATTAAGATTTATTCTGTATATCTATAATATCGAAACAGGTTTTATATTTCATTAAAAAGTTATCAGCAAACAAACAGATAACCGCGATTTCCATTTTTTTAGACTAAGATGAATTTCCTATACTGTGTTTGTATCTAAAACTTCTTTCTCAATTTTTTGTTTTTTCTTTTCTGCATAAGCCAATGCTGCTTCTCTTACCCAAGCTCCATTTTCATGCGATTTGATTCTTTCATCTAATCTTTCCTTGTTGCATGGTCCATTTCCTTTCACCACATTCCAGAATTCATTCCAGTTTATTTCTCCAAAATCATAATGATCTCTTTCTTCATTCCATTTTAAATCAGGATCGGGAATCGTGATGCCTAATATATCTGCCTGCTCTTTGCAGATGTCAACAAATTTTTGTCTTAATTCATCATTAGAAAATCTTTTTATTTTCCATTTCATACTTTGGGCGGTATGTGGCGAAGCATCATCATTTGGGCCAAACATCATCAAACTTGGCCACCACCAACGGTTTAAAGAATCCTGAGCCATTGCTTTTTGTTCTTTACTGCCGCGGCATAGAGTTAGTAAAATTTCATAACCTTGCCTTTGATGAAAACTTTCTTCTTTGCAAATGCGCACCATTCCTCTTGCATAGGGGCCATAAGAAGCACGGCATAATGGAACCTGGTTCATAATTGCAGCACCGTCAACTAGCCAGCCGATTGTGCCCATATCTGCCCATGAAAGTGTGGGATAATTAAAAATAGAAGAATATTTTGCTTTGCCACTGAGCAATTGATCAATCATTTCTTCGCGCGAAATATTTAAAGTTTCAGCTGCGCAATATAAATACAACCCGTGTCCCGCTTCGTCCTGAACTTTGGCCAGCAATGTAGCTTTCCTTCTTAATGAAGGGGCGCGGGTAATCCAGTTTGCTTCGGGCAACATGCCAACGATTTCGCTGTGCGCGTGCTGGCTAATTTGCCTGATCAACATTTTACGGTAATCATCCGGCATCCAATCTTTTGGTTCGATTCTAACTTCCCGCTCTATTTTATCATCAAATGTTGTCAATAATTTTTCTGTATCCATAATGCAAAATCTTTATTCTCAAAGTTACTGCATCCAAGATGCAATTGACGTACGATTCGGTTAAATTTATAAATAGGAAAACTAAAAAAATGTGATTGAAAACTTAAGCTTCATCATAATCTACTATTACTTTTTTGCTTCGCGGATGTGATTGACAGGTTAAAATAAACCCGGCTTTTACTTCGCTTTTTTCAAGTCCATAATTGGCTTCCATTTCTATTTCACCTTCTATTAATTTTGCTTTGCAGGTGCAGCAAACGCCGCCTTTACACGCGAAAGGAAGGTCAGCGCCCTGCGCCAATCCCGCGTCTAAAATAGTTTGGCCATTATATTCCAAATTAAAATCAAAACTGCGGCCATCTATTTTTACCGTTATTTCACTCCCTTCTTCAGAAGTTTGTTCAACGGCTTCGTAAATTTTTGTATGTTCTCTCGTAGGAGTAGTAAATAATTCAAAATGAATTTTGTCGGCGTCAATTCCCCATCCGCAAAGAAAATCTTTTACTGTAAAAATCATTTTTTCTGGGCCGCAAATAAAGAAATCATCGATGATATTAAAATTGATCAGTTTAGATAGGTGATTGCATTTAGATTCATCTATTCTGCCATAATTAAAATCGGCTTCAGTTTTTTCCCGGCTCAAAATATAATAAACTCTGAATCTTCTCAGGTATTTATCTTTGAGCGCTTCAATTTCTTCTTTAAAAATAATTGATTGTAAGTTTTTATTTCCATACACAAGTGTAACACTACTGTTGTGTTCGGTTAGAAGAATTGTTTTTATGATAGAAATTATGGGCGTAATTCCACTTCCCGCGGCGAAGAATACATAATCATTTCTATCGGTAGGAATTGATTTTGGGAAAAAAGTTCCGGTTGGAGGCAATACTTCAAGTTCGTCTCCATTTTTTAATTGTTCATTTGCAAAAGTCGAAAATAATCCACCTTCAACTTTTTTTACCGCTACCCTCAATTCATTTTCCAAAGGACTACTGCAAATAGAATAAGATCTTCTTGCTTCCTCTCCATCATTAAAAGTTCTTATGGTAATATTTTGCCCCTGGACAAACTGAAAAGCTTTTTGTGCCTCTGTAGGTATTTCGAAGGCGATTGAAACACATTCCGGTGTTTCCTTTTTGATGTCTTTTATCTTAAGCTTGTGAAAATGTATGGCCAATTTTTTAAATTTAAAACGGCTTCAAAGGTAAATCAATAAAGAGAATTTTCCTTTAAATAAGTATTAAAAGTAGTGGCGGTTTTATTTTTTCGCAATTTTAATTCGCATCAATTCAGATTGCCTAAGTTTGCAACGCAAAGATTTATCAATGAACCTTCACGCAATAGATACAGTTGAAAATATTGACCCCCAGGATTTTAAAAATAATTATTATTCACCCCAAAAACCTTTGGTGATTACCGGCCTGGCGAAAGAATGGCCGGCATATAAAAAGTGGTCGTGGGATTATTTTAAAGAGACCGTTGGTGACAAAAAAGTAGGTCTTTATAATAATGTAAAAAGCGATGCCTACACGCCGATCAATAC
>JBEPVG010000337.1:0-3052 GCA_041691175.1 Chitinophagaceae bacterium | reverse complement strand
AAAACCATCGGCTTTTTATTTATGCTTGTGTAAATTTATGATTGATGATGCACGAAAAAAAATAGACGAATTGGGGTATGATAGAAAATTTATCCATTTTGAACTGTATGGATAATGATCTAGAGAAATACGAAAGGCCACTATTTGTTTGTTTACTAAACGATGATCATTCAAATCCTTTTATTAAAACAAAATTATTAAAACTTAAAATTTATATTTATGAGAAGAGTTTATCTCCGTGGAATGGCCATCTCGTTGTTCGTAATTATCATTTCATTTTTTAATTTTGAACGATTGGCTGACTCAGATTGCATACGAGCCATTCATGTTGTTACACTTTTAGTTTGCGGAATGGCTATCGGTATATTTTTAATGAATCTTTTACGATTGCTAAAAGCAGTAAAAAATTAAATTTCTTTTTTAGATAAGTTGAGAATCAAAAAATGATAAGTTATTTTCCAATTTAAAAGAAATTGACTTAGCTGATTTTTTCCAAAATCAATTTTCTTACATCATCTAATGAGATTCTTTCCTGTGACATGGTATCCCTGTATCGAATTGTAACTGTGTTATCTTCTTTGGTCTGATGATCTATTGTAACACAAAAAGGCGTTCCTATCGCGTCCATTCTTCTGTAACGCTTGCCAATGCTGTCTTTTTCTTCATAAAAAATGTGAAAACTTTGTTTGCATTCATTCATTAATTTTTTTGCAATTTCGGGAAGACCGTCTTTTTTTACCAATGGAAGGATCGCCAGTTTGTAGGGCGCGATCTTAGCAGGGATTCTTAAAACTACCCGGCTGTCTTCATTCCCGTCTTCTTTCGTCCATTTTTCTTCTGCATAGGACATGGATATAATTGTGAGGAATAAACGATCTAAACCCACAGAAGTTTCTACCACGTAAGGAATATAATTTCCATAGGGTTTTCCATCTTCTTTCAGGTCGTTATCAAAATATTGTAGTTTCTTTTTGCTCAGTTCGCAATGTTGTTTCAAATCAAAATCTGTGCGTGAATGGATTCCTTCTAATTCTTTAAATCCAAAAGGAAATTCAAATTCAATATCGACTGCCGCATTTGCATAATGCGCGAGTTTTACATGATCGTGGTAGCGCAATTTTTCTGCGGGAATACCAAGACTTTCGTGCCATTTTAATCTTGCTGTTTTCCAATAATTATACCATTCCATTTCCGTGCCGGGACGTACAAAAAACTGCATTTCCATTTGTTCAAATTCGCGCATCCGAAAAATAAATTGCCGTGCAACAATTTCATTCCTAAATGCCTTTCCTGTTTGAGCAATGCCAAATGGGATTTTCATTCTTCCGGATTTTTGCACATTTAAAAAATTTACAAAAATTCCCTGGGCTGTTTCCGGGCGCAAATAAATTGTATCAGCTTCACCTGTTACGCTTCCTAGTTTTGTGTTAAACATTAAATTGAACTGCCGAATCTCAGTCCAGTTGCAGGTATCGCTAACAGAACATTTTATGTTATTTTCTTCAATCAAATTTTTTAATCCTGAAAAATCATCCTTTGAGAGTAATTCGTCCATTGATTTCAACAGCGCATATTCTTCTTCCTTTTTTCCTTCATGGGATAATTTTTCAGCATGCGCTTCTATCAGATGGTCTACGCGATAACGTTTCTGGCTATCCTTATTGTCAATCATTGGATCGCTAAAATTATCAATGTGACCGCTTGCTTTCCAGGTAAGCGGATGCATAAAAATAGCGGCATCAATTCCCACAATATTTTCATGCAATTGAGTCATACTTTTCCACCAATAATCACGAATATTTTTTTTCAGTTGTGAACCATTTTGCCCGTAATCATAAACAGCGCTTAATCCATCATAAATTTCACTGGAAGGAAAAATGTAGCCATACTCTTTACAATGCGCAATTATTTCATTAAAATTATTTGATTCATTTGCCATAAGGCTGCAAATATAATGAGAGTATATTTTGTTGGTTTGATTGTGCTCAATTTTTATGGGTAAATATTTATTAAATAAAAACCCCGGCTAACTTTTTGAGTCTCCGGGGAAGAATAAACCATATAATAGTACGCACACAACAACAAGATTTAGCGATTAACTTTTAACATCCAATCTTTTTTTAGTCTGGTTTTTTACCATCCAAAAAAGTATTTATGGTACTAATTTCGGCTTGATTATTTTCATCCGATTTAACAGTATAATTGCTATAAAAACTTTCAACGTCTGCAATGGAATTATGCAATTCCATATTGCGGCGGAGGTATGCGGGAACAGACTCAAACTCATTGTTAGGATCCGCAGCGTTTACGTTAAAGGAAAGATTCCTCAACTTCGCAATACGATCCATAGCCCGGCGCTTTAGTTCTTCTGCTTCGTCCACCATCGGCGGCTCCTCAACAGTTGACATCATGATGGGCATCGTTTGGTGTACTTTCTTTTCCTGATTTTCCTCCACCGCATCATTGGAGTTTTTCACCACCAATTGCATTTCTTCCACAGGCTCGTCTTCCTGTCTGGAAATTGGCAATGGGGCGAGTTTATCAATAGTTTCGGATTCGGGTTTTGGCCTTACCTCGGCATAAATTTGCTTTGGTTTGGCCAAATAACCGCCTGACGTTGGGGCGGTGCTAGCATCATTATTAATACTTTCTGTTTCTTTCTTTTGATCTGGATTTTCAGACTTGTTCTGAATATAGTTAGTCTTTTGCGGGATTGAATTATGATCCGAAGATAATTCGAAATGGACAATATTTTCAGACGAATTATCAACAGTAAATTTATCATTCACTGCTGGTATTTTTACTAACTCAGCTGATGGTGTTTCTACGATTTTTGGAGCCATTTTTTTTGAATCTTCATCTTCAATATTCAAAGCAGCAAATACATCTTCATCTTCATGGTCATCATCAGCTCAAAACCAGACTGCCAAAGCTGATGGTTCTTCAGCTTCGGGATACTCTTCTGCCAGAGCTCCTGGAGAAACAGTAAGGCAAACGATTGATTTTTCTTTATCTTATGCAGCTTAGAAGAAAGTAAGTACAAGTCCTGGAG
>JBEPVG010000336.1:0-3054 GCA_041691175.1 Chitinophagaceae bacterium | reverse complement strand
CAATGCAATATTTTTCTAAAAAGAGAAGACCTGCAGGTGGTGCGTTCGTATAAACTTCGTGGAGCTTACAACATGCTCAGTACTTTGCCAGCCGAACAATTAAAACAAGGCGTAGTATGCGCCAGTGCAGGAAATCATGCGCAGGGTTTTGCTTATTCCTGCAAAAAATTAGGATGTCATGGTGTTGTTTTTATGCCGGTTATTACTCCGAAGCAAAAAGTAAAACAGACAAAAATGTTTGGTGAAAATTTTGTCGAAATACAATTGGTCGGTGATTCTTTTGAAGAGTGTGCCGAAGCTGCTTTAAAATATACTAAAGAAAATGACAAGACATTTATTCCACCATATGATAATTACAAAATCATTGAAGGACAGGCAACTGTAGGATTAGAAATTTTAGAAGATCTTACTCATGTTGACTATTTGTTTGTCCCCGTTGGCGGCGGTGGATTGGCTTCCGGAGTTGGTTCATATTTTAAAACATTTTCTCCTGCAACAAAAATAATTGGTGTAGAGCCCGAAGGCGCTCCTTCTATGTCGGAGGCTTTTAAATCAGGCCATCCCGTTACACTAAAGGATATTGAACATTTTGTTGACGGCGCATCAGTGAGCCGTGCCGGTGATATAACTTACTCTGTTTGCAAAGATGTTTTGAATGAAATGCATTTGGTTGCCGAAGGAAAAGTTTGTACTACTATTTTGCAATTATATAATGAAGATGCTATAGTCGTAGAACCCGCCGGCGCCCTGTCAATAGCGGCTTTGGACGATTATGCAAAAGAAATTAAAGGTAAAAATATTGTTTGTGTAATCAGTGGAGGAAATAATGACATTGACAGAATGCAGGAAATAAAAGAAAGGTCATTGCAGTATGAAGGATTGAAACATTATTTCCTAATCCGCTTTGCACAAAGGCCAGGTGCTTTAAAAGAATTTGTAAATGAAGTGCTCGGGCCAAATGATGATATCACGCGCTTTGAGTACATTCAAAAAAATAATAAAGAAGCCGGCCCAGCCTTGGTTGGAATAGAACTGGGTGATAAAAAGGATTACAATGCCTTAAAAATAAATTTAGATTTTTATAAAATAAATTATACCGAATTAAAAAAAGATGATGATGCTTTTGGGTATTTGGTTTAAATCATTTCTATCATCAATAATCACTTTTCCCCACAAAATAAAAGTGATGACAACCTCTGCCTCTACCAAATAAACATGCGCATTCTAAGCCCGTTGCTTATCCAGAATTGGGGATAAAAAACCTTGAAAATGGTGATCAGGTAGGCGATACCGCAAAACAACAGGAGCTGACAATATCCACATGATATTTCAAGATTTTGGAAAAGAGGTAAATTTTATTGTGAATACTTAATTCACCTGATCAATAGTTTTTCTGTGTGAGCTTCCTAAAGATTTGAATTGAGTTGGTGTCATTCCGGTTAGTTTTTTAAACTGGCTGGAAAGATGCTGAGGACTGCTATAACCAAGGCTGAATGCAATCTGACCTAATGAAAGTTCATTATAGATCAACCATTCTTTTGTTTTTTCAATTTTTTGCAAAATAAAAAATTGTTCAATTGTAATGCCTTCTACTTCTGAAAATAATTTGCTAATGGAAGAATAATCTTTAAAAATTTTTTGTGATAAATATTTATTGATACTAAAATGTTCTTCAATATTTCCTTGTTGAACTTTTTGAACTAAAAGATTTTTTATTTTTTCAATTATTTGTTTTTTCTGATCATCTAATAATTCAAAACCCACTTTTTGCAGATCAGCAGAAAACTTTTCTAATTGCTTTTTATTGAGCAATTTCATCAATTCAATTTCTCCAAGATGTACATATTTTGGTTCAACTTTATTTTCTCTTAAAATATTCTCGACGCTCATAATGCAACGCGGACAAACCATATTTTTTATAAAAAGTTTCATCGATCTCTTTTTCTGATTACAGATTTTCAGTTTTTATCCCGCATTGGCTTCAGTGCTACTGTCCATTTTAATAATTCCTGCAAAAGTACTTCAGCCGATTTATCCGCGGCTTCATAACTAATAAACTTTCCTTTTTCATCAATATGTTTTTCAAAAAATGGAAGGCTGACTCCTTCAGGTAATGGCATCATTTTTACGGTTGTGATTTGAAGCTTAGACATTTGTGCAGATCTTAATCCACCAGAGATACCACCATAACTTACCAGCCCTACCGGTTTATAATTCCATTCTTTATACAAAAAATCAATTGCATTGGATAAGGTTGGGGGCATGGAATAATTGTACTCAGGAATCACAAAGACAAACGCATCGGCAGAGTCGATTTGCTTGCTCCATTCTTTTGTATGGTCTTTGCTGTATTGCTGTAGCCGCGGATGTTTCGGCTCATCAAGAAAAGGAAGATTAATCTTTTCAAGGTCTAAAACTTCAACCCTAAAATTTGAATCCTTATTTGCAATTTCAATAAACCAATTCGCTACAGAAATTCCCTTTCTCCCCGGACGGGTACTCGCTATTATAATTTTTAAATTATACACCATGTAATTTTAGTTATTGATCATAATACAAATGTGCAACCAAAATTATCTTAAACTATAAAATAAAAATCTTCGGTATTTGTTCGTTTACTATAAATGAAAACGTAAATAAAAGTGAGTTTCTTAGAACCTTTATCATCGTTATTTCTTCGTTTACCGTTTATTTATTGAAGAACTAAAAATTGTTACCAGATAAAAGTTCCCACACTGCCAGGATTTAAAGCAGTAGTTACCCATTTATTTTTAAACTTAATATTAAAGGTGCTTTTTGTATCTCCGTCGTTCTCTACAACTAATACTTTTTTGCCGGCAGGGGTTTTAAAAGCAACATTATTTAAATTACCGGTGACAGGACTGGAAATCCTCACAGAACCTGGCGGAACGAATTTTGAAACATGTGCGATAATATAATAGGCTACATTCCTGGTAAAAGAACTGCTGCTTTGAATCGTGATGGCTCCTTTACACACATCACAACCGCCATCGGTATGGGGACCGAAATAGCCATTGTTGGCAAGGTTCCATT
>JBEPVG010000335.1:0-3062 GCA_041691175.1 Chitinophagaceae bacterium | reverse complement strand
AAAAGGTAAAATTCAAACAGAATATGTAACGCAGGAGATGGATTCTTATACGAAAGGATTTCAGATTCCTGTTGAACGTACCAAACCATGGGGAACTGCACACGCAGTCCTTTGTGCCAGAGAAGTGATTCACGAGCCCTTTGCTGTAATTAATGCGGATGATTTTTATGGAAGAGATGCATTTGATAAAGCCGTAAAATTTTTGAATGAAGATGTTTCTGAAAAAGAATATTGCATCATCGGATATGAGCTTATAAAAACAATTTCTGAAAATGGAACTGTAAGTCGTGGCGTTTGCGAAGTAGATTATGAAGGAAACTTATCAAATATTATCGAGCGTACAAAAATATTTCCCGAGGATAAAAAAATATATTATATAGAAAATGCGCTGAAAGTGCCGCTGCCTGCTGATACAGTGGTAAGCATGAATTTCTGGGGGTTTGATCCGAATGTATTTGATTTTATTCAGAGATTATTTATCAGGTTTTTACAGGATAATGCATCAAATCCAAAGGCTGAATTTTTTATTCCGATTATTGGCGATGCATTTATTCATGAAGAAGAAGGGAAAATAAAAGTGATCCCTACTTTGGCGCAATGGTTTGGTGTTACATATAAAGAAGACGCACCAACAGTAAAAGAAGATCTTCAAAAATTGATTTCGAAAGGAGAATATCCGGAACATTTATTTTCTAAAACAACCTCAAAGGCTTAAGATTTATTTCTCTGATTATTTAGAAAACTATTGGGAATGATTTAAAATGTGTGATTAATCAAAAATCAAAAACTGTATTTTTTGTTGCTTTACTGTGAAGTGATGCTTAATTTCCTTTTACTTTATAAACAAAGTCTTCTAACTTTTTTATCTGTTTCACCCTATCCAGGCCTTTTAAGGAATTGACAGTTGGAAGTTTTATGGTTAAATCTTTTTCCTTTTTTATTTCACTTAATGCATTGTGTATATTCTTTGATTTGATCGCAAAAACAACGCCGTCAGCATTGGTCTCCTTGCTGCTGATAATTCCGATCACCTCGCCGTCTTTATCAATCACAGGGCCACCGCTATTACCAGGATTTGCAGAAATACTAATCTGATAAGAAGTAGTATCACCGTAGTAACCCGATTTAGCGCTTAAATAACCTTCACCATAAACAACTTCTTCACGTGGATACCCGAGCGTAAAAATTGGCTCCGCGAGCTCTGCAGTAGTTTTAGGAAATGTGTAAGGAAGCCCGGTTACTTTTTTAAATGATGTATCCGTAATTTTCAAAATAGCCAGATCGGTAACCGTGTTCGCATAAACTGCAGTTGCATAAAACTGATCACCTTTTTTATTTTCAACGATAAGATTTTTTGCATTTTGAACAACATGTGCATTCGTGATTATATATCCGTTGCCATCAACCAAAAATCCGGTAGCTCTGAAATTTGCTTCAAACTTTGGCCTGGGAGGAATAGCCGTTGCATCATTTAATTTATGTTCAATCTGGTTTAATTTATGTTCAAATTGATTCAGTTTGTTGTCCACCAAAGGAGTAATAACCGCCGCCTTTTTATCCTCAGAATATTTTGAAATCAGGCTTGCAGTACTAAAAGAAATGACGCCTGCAATAGCTGCCGCTACTGCAATGGTACGCCTGTAACGGTTCCATAAATAAATAACCCTGGCTTTTGTTTTTCCCTTGCCATGTGAAATTATTCCTTCATTAATCAACTTGTTTTCTACTTCATTCAAATTATGTTTGAAAGATTTCCGATCACTCATTTTTTCGAGCTGGGCAAGAAAGAAAGTGTGTTCAGCGGCAACCTCGTCAATGTCGGCATTATTTTTTCTCAACTCTTCAAAAAATAATTTTTCCTGATCGTTCATTTCTCCATTGTTGTATCTTTCAATAGCATCTAAAAGTAAATTTTCATCCATGTCAATCCTTGTTTTTATATTGTGCGAAGAAGATTTTTTTTAATCTGGCCAAACATTTATATTTCTGTGTTTTTGCATTATCTGAATTGGTATATCCAAAAGAAGCAGCAATTTGCGGCATTGATAATTTTTCAATGTAAAACGCTTCGAGTAAACTTTTACAAGGATCTCCAATCCTTTGCAACGCATTATCCATTAAAAAAAAATCGTGGTTCTTTTTTTCGTGTAAATCAATTTCATCCTCCACCGCCACAATTTCCTCAATACTTTCAATAGACGGATTGAATCGGTTTTGTTTTTGCAATTTCTTTAACCAAAGCCTCCGGCAAATTGAATACAAATACGTTTGTAATTGACAACTTAAAACAAAAGAACTTGATTTCGATTTTTCAAAAAGAACAATCATGGCCTCCTGGAAAATATCCCGTGCATCCTCAGAATAACCATTATTTTTTATTATAAAAGCCTTTATTGCAGTAAAATTTTCACGATAAATAGTTTCAATAGCATTCGTATCATTTGCCGCGAGCCCTTTCAATAAAATTTCTTCCTGATCAATCGTTTTCACTCAACTATAATTAATACTTATAAAATGGAAAAGTAACCCAATTTATTTTTTAAAAAAATTATATAGTTGGGTTACTTTTTTGAAAAGCGGGTATAAACAGGAAATATTTAAAAATCTAAAATTAAAACAAAATGAAAAAATTATTGCTTGTTTTCACAGTAGCGGCTTTTTTAACTGCATGTAACGGTAGCTCAACTTCAGAAGCGACAACAGATTCTACAACTGTTAATTCCACTGTTGATACTACCAACACAATGAGTACTACTGATACAACAAACAAAATGGGTGCAGATACTACACACATGATGAGTACTGATTCAACTAAAAAATAATAATTGCAATAATAATTGCTTACGATTTTTATTTGACTGGCAATCTAAGAGCCGTCTCCTTTGGAGACGGTTTTTTTATTTTAAAATCTCAGTGAATCCGATCTCATTGAATCCCGCTTCCAATCAGTGTTGGAAGCGTTTTTAAAAAAAATTATAAGAATTTATTTTTTGATTAAACTCCAAATCTTACATTTGCGCCGGAGAGTTGGCAGAGCGGTCTAATGCGGCGGTCTTGAAAAC
>JBEPVG010000334.1:0-3062 GCA_041691175.1 Chitinophagaceae bacterium | reverse complement strand
GTTTCTATTTGCTTACAAATAAAATTCAACGAAAAGACATTTTGTGTCAAACACCTTTTTAAACATATTCAATATATCGCCGGAAACACTAAAACAAATGCCAATAAATTACAGTTTTTGAAACTCATTTACTAAAACGAAAAAGTTATCTTTGAACACTATTAATTTTTGTACAGTAAAGCAACAAATAACAGCAATTTCAATTTTATTATTAACTAATTAATTAGTAAATGGCACAAGACTTATTTCAATCTCCCGATTATTTTAATGTAGATGAATTATTAACTGACGAGCAAAAACTAATCAGGGAAAGTGTAAGAAATTATGTGAAAAAAGAAATTTCTCCCATTATTGAAAACTATGCACAGAAAGCAGAATTTCCGGAACAAATTGTGAAACAGCTTGGCGATTTGGGATGTTTTGGTCCGACAATTCCGCAGGAATATGGCGGTGGTGGCCTGGATTATATTTCTTACGGATTAATGATGCAGGAACTGGAACGCGGTGATAGCGGAGTTCGCAGCACCGCAAGTGTGCAAGGCTCTTTGGTCATGTATCCTATTTTCGCTTTTGGAAGTGAAGAACAAAGAAGAAAATATTTACCCAAATTAGCCAGCGGCGAATGGCTAGGATGTTTCGGACTGACAGAGCCCGATCATGGAAGTGATCCAAGTGGAATGTTGAGCAATTATAAAGATGCCGGCGATCAGGTGATTTTGAATGGAAGTAAAATGTGGATCAGCAACGCACCTTTCGCACAAGTGGCAGTAGTGTGGGCAAAAGATGAAGCCGGAGAGATTCATGGATTGATTGTGGAAAGAGGCATGGAAGGATTTTCAACACCAACAACTCATGGCAAGTGGAGTCTTCGTGCGAGTGCTACCGGCGAATTGGTTTTTGATCATGTAAAAGTCCCTAAAGAAAATATTCTACCAAATATAAAAGGATTGAAAGGACCCTTAAGTTGCCTTACGAAAGCGCGGTACGGCATTGCATGGGGCGCAGTTGGCGCAGCGATGGACTGTTATGATACAGCTCTGCGCTATTCGAAAGAAAGAACCCAGTTCGACAGGCCGATTGGCGGGTTTCAATTGCAGCAAAAAAAACTGGCAGAAATGATCACAGAAATTACGAAAGCGCAATTATTAAACTGGCGATTGGGCGTATTGATGAATGAAGGAAAAGTAACGCCACAGCAAGTGAGTATGGCCAAGAGGAATGCATGTGAAATTGCGACAAACATTGCCCGCGAAGCGCGCCAAATATTAGGCGGAATGGGCATTACAGGTGAATATCCTATTATGCGCCACCTAATGAATCTTGAAAGTGTGATCACTTATGAAGGTACACATGATGTACATCTTTTAATAACCGGAATGGATATAACCGGATTGAATGCATTTAAATAAATTACACTTTAAAAGATTATAAAATAATAAACTAAATTATTTCAAGCTTTTAATTAAATAAAAAAGTGAATCGCAATATCTTTTTAATCGGTTTTATGGGTAGCGGAAAATCGCATTGGGGGCACATTTGGGCCTTGGAGCACGGATATCGCTTTTATGATTTGGATACAGAAATTGAGAAGGCATTTAAAATGCCGGTAGAAGAGATTTTTGAAAAACACGGCGAAACTAAATTTCGCGAAATGGAAAGATATCATCTTCGCAAGTTTGAAAATAAAAAAAAATATTTGCTTTCCTGTGGCGGTGGAACACCCTGCTTTTTTGACAATTTAGATTGGATGAACCAGCATGGCGAAATTGTTTATTTAAAGGCTTCACCTGAATATATCCTGGCCCGGGTAATGGATGAAACCTCAAAAAGACCCTTATTAAAGGAAGTAAATTCGGCAGAATTATTATTCTTCATTCAAAAAAAATTACAAGAGCGTGAGCCGGTTTATTTAAATGCAAATCACATTTTGGAAGTAGATAAGCTTAAAAAGGATTCACTGAATTTCTTAGAAAAAAAGAGAAAAATAAAACCAACAGCAGACAATAAAAAGAAACTTATAAAAAAAGAACCCGTGAAGAATAAGAAAATTGAAAAAGTGATTAAAAGTTCTTCTACTGTAAAAAACAAAAAAAATAAAACCAAATAAACTCTTTAAAAATGCATAAAGGATATTTAAAAACTGCTTCAATTTTAGGTGCACTTTCTGTAGTGTTTGGCGCCTTTGCAGCGCATACTTTAAAGCAAAATATTTCGAATTATGCATTAGAAATTTTTGAAACCGCTGTCAAATACCAGTTTTATCATGTGTTCGCATTATTCGCCGTTGGAATTATTTATAAAGAATTTCCAAATAAATTCATGAATTGGTCAGGTAAATTATTTATCATTGGAATCATTTTATTTTGTGGGTCGCTCTATTTCCTTACTGCGATCAAAGCCGCTGTACTACCGGGTTATAATTGGATAGGAGCGATTACGCCTTTCGGTGGTTTGTGTTTTATTCTTGGTTGGATTTTTTTATTTGTCGGAATTTCAAAGAAATAAAATCATAAAAAATAGCGATAATAATTATCCAAATTTTACAACAAAACAATTTAACCCTTTCTCTATCTTTGCTATCAATGGCGACTAACCGAAAAAAGACTAAAAAATCAAAATCTGCAGATCCTTCTAAAATGAATCCTGACAAAGTGGAAAAAATAGAAGTAAAAAAATTAATTCATGATGAGCGTTCGCATAAGATTGCAGGAACGGTTTTAATCCTGATATCTTTCTTATTATTTATCGCTTTCACTTCTTACCTATTTACATGGCAACAGGATCAATCAAAAGTTTTGCAGGGCGCAAAAATTTTGTTACCAAGCCACGACCAGGCCATGGCAAATGCTTTGGGAACTGCCGGCGCTTATTTTTCTGATCTATTTTTTCGCTCAGGTTTCGGAATTGCCTCCTATTTATTTTGTCTTTTCTTTTTTGTGATCGGTGTAAATTTATTTTTGCGGAAAAAAAAGTTTTCTATTAGTAGAAACATACGTTATGTAATCGCTGGTCTGCTGGTAATCAGTGTTTGCGCGTCTTTTTTAATGCACACACCCCATTCT
>JBEPVG010000333.1:0-3063 GCA_041691175.1 Chitinophagaceae bacterium | reverse complement strand
AGTGGAGTGTTTACAATATAAGAACGGTGAACCCGGACGAACTGGAATCGTTCAAGAGATTTTTCAAAAAAATTCATAGTCCTTTTTTTCAAAAACTTGCCATCGTTGCTTACAATTTTTACGTAATCATCGGCAGCTTCCAGGTAGTGGATCTGATGAACAGGAATTATTTTAATTTTATTTCCATCCTTCACTACCACGCGGTTTTGCTGGGCAGGAGATTGAGCTGCCGTTTCAATTACTTTTTCGATAGAAGAATTATTTTGCTGTTGATGGTACTTTTGTATGGCTTTTTCAAAACGTTCTTTGCTAAAAGGTTTTAATAAATAGTCAACCGCATTTAATTCAAAAGCTTTTATAGCAAACTCATCAAAAGCAGTGGTGAAAATTACTGCTGGCGGCTCTTCTATCAATTCAAGCATTTCAAAGCCATTGATCTTCGGCATTTGAATATCCAGGAAAATAATATCGGGCTGAAATTGTTGTATGGCTTTTAAACCTTCAAAGCCATCATTACATTCAGCAACCAGTTCTGCATCGGTAATTCCTTTTAAATATTCTTTTACAATACTCCTGGCTAAAGGTTCATCGTCTATAATAATTACTTTCATTTTCTTTTTATTTCGTTTTCAATTTCTTGCTCTAATCTTTGTGGAATAAGCAGCGAAGTAATAAATTGATTTTTTTCAGTGGTTGTATTTAAAAGATCGTTCCTGGCAAATAAAAGAAACAATCTTCTTCGTATAGATGCCAGCCCAAAGCCGGTTCCTTTTATTGGGTTTGAAGTTTCAGGATCGAAAGGATTTTTTACAATTATTTTTAAATTTCCTGAAAAACCCTCACACGTAATTTCAATCAGAACATCGCCTGTCGTATCATACAATCCGAATTTTATTGCGTTTTCTACAACAGGCTGTAAAATTAATGCTGGCATTTTAAATGGAAGTGTTTCAATGGGAGTAATTATTTTTGTTTGGAGGCGGTGCCCAAATCTTACTTTCTCAATATCAAGATACAATTGCAGGTATTGTATTTCTTCTTCCAGTATTATCCATTGCTGTTCGTCTTTTTTTAAAGTACCTCTTAAAAAATCGCTTAACTGGTAAATCATGTGCCTTGCTTTTTCGGGGTCAACTGCTGTGAGCGCACTGATAGAGTTAAGGCTATTAAATAAAAAATGTGGTTGAAACTGGCGCCGCAGTTTGAATAATTCTGCTTCTTTTGAAAGCGCTTGGGTTTCTGTTTTTCGATCGGCCATTTCTTTGTATTCCTGCTGACTGTACCACATTAAGCTAAACATACTCATACTGCTTAATAAAAGGAAACCCGCGCCAAACCTGATATAAGCTGTTGAATGCACTATGTTTAAATAAGGGTCGCCGGCTTTTAAAATCATCCACATCGTCCCCCTTTGTGCCAATAGCCAAAGAAAACCTATCGAAATGCTTATAACAATAATGTACCAATATTTTTCTTTTCGAGGTAGGTAATATTTCATGTTGTTGCTGATAAAAAAACTACCCCCTGCCAATAGAATAATGCTTGTCAAACTATCGCAAAGTGCGTGAAAATCATCAATATTAATCTGTTTGAGAATTACGTATTGCAGCAACATCCAAAGAAGCCACCAGAAAGTGAAAAAGAACCGTAAACGATTATCAGACAAAATGGAATTCACCTTATATGGTTTAATTCATTTCAAATGTTTTTTGAAGGCAATTTTCATGCAAATAATTCGCACGCTTTTTTATAATTTGCATGTATCCATCACCGTCTCCTTCTTCGTTAATCCTCGAATACAATTCAGCGCCGTCAATCAATTCATTCAATGTATGTAGTTCTGAGACATCAATAAACTTCCAATGTACAGGCTTTTGATCATTGTTTAAAAAATTGTCTTCTTCCGCATCACCCAGAATTCTAGCTTTTTGAAAAGCATGCATTTCGTTCTCTGCATAAAGAAGGCGAAGTTGTTCATCAAATTGTGGTGTATGATTTCCTTCTCCACAAATGATTCTGAAAACCAGTTTTGCAAGGTACCATTTCATAAAATTTTTTTTAAGATGAAGAATATTTTGATTAATAATTGGCGATCTCAATTCCCCCAAATAGGCACGATCCTTTAAGTATAATCTTTTTATCCTGGTCCGGCGGATTACTCTGAAAATTGCGTTTGTCTTCCACGCCTCCAAACGTAGCTGAAATTTCTATTTGAACATTCCAGTTGGCAGGTATAATTAATTTAGTTCCGCCGAAAACATTATTTACTTCCAGTACAACCGTGCCTTGAATATCGGCCTGCATCAGGTTAATTTCAGCCCCACCCATAAAACAAACTATTTCCCCGCCTTTAAAATTTTTTGACTGAATGTTTTTTTTTACACCTCCTAAAACTGAATGCACATCTATATATTCTTCATTTTCTTTTGAAGATGTAAAATTGTTGGTATTCATTTCACTTTCTGCGAAAGTTCTTTGCCAGCGCTCTTTTGTGTACCTTCCGAAAGAATGATGGCGCGGGCGAAGAATAAATAAAATACCCAAACCAATCAGAATAATTGGGGCAATATAATTTCCAATATCAATACCCGGCACAGATTGATCAATCAAAAAAACACTTCCTATTAAAATCAAAATGAATGAGCCCGGATTGTGGAACCGGCTCTTGATTCCTGTCAATAATCCAATACCTATTAAAAGTACAGGCCATGTAAATATCCACCCAGGCAAAGGTGCGCCCATCTTATAAGCCAGCAATAACAAGCCGGCCAATACTAAAAACATTCCACTTCCAACTCTTGATCCTCTTATCCTTCTTTCTATATCCTTGTTATCGTGTTCCATAAAATTTATTTTTTGTAATTAATTGATAGGGCAAATCTATTATGAGTTTTCTTTGGGGGAAAGCAAATTTAGGCTTGGATAAATAAATAGTCGGTGAAAAGCAGCTAAATGTCGGTGAGTAAAAATTAATGTTTGTAACAACAGTAAACAAACAAATAAGCAAGAATTTTTTTTTGCATAAAAGTAAAAAGGAAAGTTTTTTTCCAGAAGGCTGAAAAT
>JBEPVG010000332.1:0-3086 GCA_041691175.1 Chitinophagaceae bacterium | reverse complement strand
GTATAGTGATCTTGGCCACATCGGCAGGCAGAATATCCGCATTTCATGGATCTATGTAAAAATAGCTTTGATCGTCAATTATCTCGGACAAGGCGCGTGGCTACTATCAAATTTTAATGGTCAAACTTTTAATACTGCAATGATAGATAACGGTTTCAATCCATTTTATGGAATTATGCCAGACAATTTTAAGATCATCGGAATTGCCATCGCTACCATCGCAGCTATTATTGCCAGCCAGGCTTTAATAAGTGGTTCCTTTACACTGATCAGTGAAAGTATCCGGTTGAATCTTTGGCCAAAAATGAAAATTAATTTCCCGACGGAAGAACGCGGTCAATTATATATTCCAGGCATTAACACACTTTTATTGGTTGGCTGCCTAGGTATTGTTATATATTTTCAAACTTCTTCTAACATGGAAGGAGCTTACGGGCTTGCCATCACTTTGTGTATGTTGGCTACTTCAATTTTATTTGCCAATTTTTTAATTTCCAGGCGAACGCCTAAAATATTGGTATATCTCTACCTGGCTGTTTATCTTACCATTGAGTTAAGTTTTTTAGTTGCCAACCTGGCGGATAAATTTCCACATGGAGGATTTGTAACATTAATTATCGGCGGCGGTTTATTTACAGTTATGTACGTTTGGTTTCGCGCACGAAAAATCAAAAATCGTTATGTCGAATTTGTTCGGCTCGAACAGTATTTACCCACGATTCAGGAACTCAGCAACGACATGAGTATTCCAAAATTTGCAACGCACCTGGTGTATTTAACCAGCGCAAATAATCCAAAAGAAATTGAACATAAAATTGTTTATTCAATTTTAAATCGCAAGCCAAAGCGCGCCGATATTTACTGGTTTGTTCATGTAGATATCCAGGACGATCCTTACACTGCCGAATATACTGTAGAAACAATTGTTCCCAATGAAGTGATAAGAATTGAGCTGCGTCTGGGTTTCAGGATGGAACAAAGAATAAACCTGATGTTCAGAAAAGTAGTTCAGGATATGGTCGCAGAAAAGGAAGTGAATATTACCAGCCGATATGAAAGCCTTCAAAAAAATAATGTGGTTGGTGATTTCCAATTTATCGTGATGGAAAAATTTCTATCGCAGGATAATGAATTACCAATTTTTGAAAGGCTTGTCATGAAATTATATTTCTGGATAAAGAAAATAAGCCTTAGCGAAGAAAGAGGTTTTGGCCTTGAACAAAGTAATGTAACAGTTGAAAAATTTCCGCTTATAGTTGCTCCCGTTCGCAAGTTAAAATTAAAACGCGTTTTTCTGGATAAAGAAGAAAGAGAATAAGCAATCCGCAAATCAGTAAAATGAGCAAAGAAGAAAAACCAAAAGTTTCAAGAGGAAGAAAAATATATAGAGTTGCGATTGTTGTTACACTCATATATTGTTCCATAGGAATTGCGTTATATCATTTGCAGGAGAAATTACTGTTTCATCCTGAATCATTACCAAAGAATTTTCAATTCAAATTTGATATTCCTTTTAAAGAAGTAAATATCCCGATGAATAAAATTGACACATTAAATATGATTCAATTTTTTCCGCAGAATGCAGCGCCAAAGGGCGTTGTGATTTACTTTCATGGTAATAAAGGAAATGTAATCCGGTTCTCAAAGTATGCGACAAATTTTACTAAAAATGATTTTGAAGTTTGGATGCCTGATTATCCAACCTATGGAAAGACTACCGGTAAATTAACTGAAGAAAATATATACGCGCAAGCAAAAGAAGTTTATAAACTGGCGCATTCAAAATTTTCTGCTGATAGTATTTTCGTGTATGGCAGATCGTTAGGTTCTGGCGTTGCTGCTTACCTTGCTGCGAACGAAGATTGCGCAGGATTGATATTAGAAACACCATATTACAGCATTCCGGATTTATTCAGCATTTACGCACCTGTATATCCGATAAACAGAATGTCACATTTCAAATTTCCTGTTGGAGAATATTTAAGAGAAGTAAAAAAGCCGGTTATCATTTTTCATGGAACTTCCGACCGAACAATTCCATACCGCGAGGCAGCAAAACTAAAAAAAGTTTTAAAGCCGGGAGATGAATTTATTACAATTGAAAATGGAACGCATAATAATTTAAATGATTTTCCTTTGTATCATAAAAAGTTGAATTCTATTTTAAATTTGTAAAAAAGAATCTATTTGCAAATACAGAAATAAGAATCTGAATTATTTATTCGCTTATTGTATTTCAACAATTATTATTCCTGGTCATCCCTCAATCTTCTTTCAATTCCACTAAATCTACTTCCACTTTCAGTTTATATTTTACACCAATTTTCAAAGCATAATTTTCTTTGTCGTGGCTGACAGGAAAACGAAAACAAACAGGATACTCATAATCTTTCACCAAATCCTTTATCGCCTCTTCCACCGTTTGTCCAAACGGAATTGTAGTGTCTTTCATGTCAGAAAATCTTCCGATAATAAGGCCTTTTAAATTATCTAATTTTCCACTTCTTTTTAGCTGATCCATCATGCGATCAACATTGTAAATGTATTCACCAATATCTTCAATAAATAAAATTCTATTTTTTGTTTTGATATCAGAAGAAGTGCCAATTGCATTTATTAAAAGTGATAAATTTCCGCCTACCAAAATGCCTTTTGCATTTCCTTTTTGGTCTAAAATATTTCCTACAGTTTTATAATCTGCTTTTTTCCCAATCAAAGCGCTGTGCAAACTTTGGATGTATTGATTTTCAAATTCACCATCGTTAAAAGCCGCTGCCATAGGCGCATGCAAAGCAGCAATTTTGTAATTAGAAAACAAATGTGAATGAAGAATTGTAATATCACTAAAGCCAACGATCCATTTTGGATGTTTTTTAAATTGGGTAAAATCAAGTTTATCAATAATTCTTCCGGTTCCATAGCCGCCTCTTCCACATAATATTGCATCAATATTTTTGTCGTCCATCATGTGTTGTAAATCGTGCAATCTTTCTTCATCTGTTCCTGAAAAATAACTAAACTGATGACCTAGCGTTTTACCTGGGATTACTTTAAATCCCCATGCGGAAAGGGTTTCAACACATGTC
>JBEPVG010000331.1:0-3099 GCA_041691175.1 Chitinophagaceae bacterium | reverse complement strand
ATGTAATGTATTGACTCTTTACAACGGCCGGATCAACAGTTACAGCGATAAATTGTTCAGGAAATAATAAAAAGTTTTCTGTCGTTAATTGGGTGATACTGCTTATAGCATTACCCGTATTTCTATTTGCAATAAAAGTTTGTTTTAAATCAATTATTTTTTTTGAACGATTATAGATTTCAACATAGTCAACACCTGATGCCAAAGGATTAAACAAAATTTCATTTATAACTAAATCAAACGTGTCTGCGCTTTGGCTTAAACCAAATTTTGCCAAATTCTTTTCTCCAATGATATTTCCCGAACAATCTGAAATATTTTTTGCAATTATCTTGTAAATAACTCCTTCTTCAATGGGTTTATTGATTGTAATATTTACTTTGTCAAAGATAGGTGCAATGGCTGTTATATTTATCGGAATCAATCCATTATCAAAAGTGTACGCTGATATTGAAGCGGCTTTCAGGCTGTCAAGCGGTTCATTAAAAACTAAAGTGATGGTTGTTGGATTAGTTGCAAAAGCGTTTAATAAGTTTGGGGCCTGCTCATCTTTATTAATTGCTTCCTGAGAATTTTTTTCTCCAGGCGTGCCGCCCTTTTTATCTTTACTGGCAATCCAATTTGAAAAACCACCGCAAGGGTTTTTTGCATCAATCATTTCCAGGGACCATCCGCCATTTTTTTTCAATTCATTTTGATACCATTCGTTCGCATAATGTACTGCGTGAATAATTTTTCCGTTCGCATCGGCGATAGAAATTAAATCACCTTCATTATCAAGGGATGGGAATTTTGTAATACTTATCGCTTTTCCGAAGGAAGCTAAAGAGGATAATGCAGTAGATGAGCAAACAATTATAAAACTATCGGGTTGTAAAATAAATTTAGGTAAAGGCCCGCTGGTGCTGGTTAAATCGCTTATTTTCCATCCTTTCAAATTGATGGGGAATGAAGAAGCATTTTTAAGTTCTATCCATTCATAATTCGGCAAGCCAACCTCCGGCGACGGATCTGGCATCAACTCATCGATCACGATATCATATTGCTGAGGAATAAAGAAATCAAAATTGCCTGTATAATTTTTGATTGCATTACCCAAGAGATCTTTCACTTCATTTATCAAAATCGTGTACACATAACCGTGAGAAATTTTATTTTCAAATGTGAGATGAACTAATAATGGATTTTGAAAATCAATAATTGCAGAAACCGGCATTCCCACACCATTATTGACTGAATAATTTGAAAATATTTTTGCTGAGTTATTGTCCAGGAATTCATCAAAAAGAACATCCACTGATGTTGATGAAATTGCGGTTATAGATTGAATTGAAGGAGCGGTTGTATCAAGCTGTGCCGTTGCAGTTGATTTTATTAACAACAAAATACAAAGGCAGTAAAAGAACTTTTTGACCATATTTAGTAGCTTTGGTTTTAAAGATAAAACTTTATGCTTTTCTTTGCGTATCAAAATTGAAAATAAGAAAAATTAAGAAATGAAAATTGCAGTGGTGGGTGCAACCGGACTTGTAGGCAGCAAAATGTTGCAAGTGCTGGAAGAAAGAAATTTTCCTGTTACAGAATTAATTCCGGTGGCTTCTGAAAAATCAATCGGAAAGGAAGTGGTTTTTAAAAATAAAAAATATAAAGTAGTTTCTGCAGAAGATGCAATTGCTGCAAAGCCTGATATAGCCTTGTTTTCGGCCGGTGGTAGCACTTCACTTCTACTTGCTCCTAAATTTGCAGAAGCAGGAATTACCGTTATCGATAACTCGTCTGCATGGCGTATGGATCCTTCCAAAAAATTAGTTGTTCCCGAAGTAAATGCAAATGTTTTAACCAAAGAAGATAAAATAATTGCCAATCCAAATTGCTCAACGATCCAAATGGTTTTGGTTTTGAATCCGCTTCATAAAAAATATACCATTAAAAGAGTTGTCGTTTCCACTTATCAAAGCGTTACAGGAACAGGTGTTAAAGCTGTGCGGCAAATGGAAAATGAAAGAAATAACATCAAAGGCGAAATGGCTTATAAATATCCGATCGATAAAAATGCACTTCCTCATATTGATGTTTTTCTTGAAAATGGATATACGAAAGAGGAAATGAAAATGGTAAACGAAACAAGGAAAATAATCGGTGATGATTCGATTCAATTAACTGCAACCTGTGTGAGAATTCCGGTTGTTGGAGGCCACAGCGAAAGCGTAAACATTGAATTTGAAAACGATTTTGATCTTGATGAAGTAAGAAAAATTTTATCTAATTCTGAAGGTGTTACTGTTCAGGATGATGTTGATAATTTCGTCTATCCAATGCCGTTAACAGCGCATGAAAAAGATGACGCTTTTGTGGGAAGAATTCGTAGAGATGAATCGAAAGCGAAAACTTTAAATTGCTGGATTGTGAGCGACAATCTTCGCAAAGGCGCGGCTACCAATGCGATTCAAATTGCTGAATGGCTTTCGAAACAAAAATTAATTGGTTAAGTCAAAAACGGGAATCTTTATTAATTGTTTGCTTACTAATAAAATTTATTTGCGAAATAATTTCGCAACCGGTAGTTAGGAAATCAGGATAATTTTTCCAACGCCTCTTTTAATTTCCCCAGCATTTCAGGAATTTGTACTTTTTTACAAGTGCCCACGCTGAGCCTGTACCAATCAGAATCTTGTGGAGCACCAAACGCGTAAAATGGCACTACGGCGAGCTTTGCTTCATTTAATATATAAGAAGTTACATCCGATTGAACTGAAAGCAAATCGCCATTATTTGTTGTTTTACTGACAAGATTGATTTGAATCGTCAGATAAATTGCAGCCTGCGGCGCACATGCATCCACAGAAAAACCTTCAGATTTTAATTGTTGAAATCCTTCATAAATAAGTTGTAATCGCTCTTCCAGTTCCTTTTTATAATTAGAAAGATATTCATCAACTGCGTTGTTCTGTAATAAAAATCTCGCGGTTGCGTGCTGCTCTGCCATCGGGCTCCATGCACCTACATGGCTGTTGATTGCTTTCATTTTTGCCAAAACGTGTTCCGGCCCTAAAGCCCACCCCACACGCACTCCCGTGGCTGCGAAGGCTTTGCTTATTC
>JBEPVG010000330.1:0-3101 GCA_041691175.1 Chitinophagaceae bacterium | reverse complement strand
ACAGGCAAATTAATTTTCTTAAAGTAACTCCAATTTGGAAAGCTATTTTCAAAGCATTCTCATTGGCTTCAGCACCGGAATTACAAAGAAATAATTGGTAATTATTTTTCCCGGAAACCTTTCCGAGCTTATCAGCCAATTCCTGTTGTAATGGAATTTTAATTGAGTTAGAATAAAAGGCAATCTTTTCCAATTGGTCTTCTATTTTCTTTACCCAATGAGGGTTTGTGTGGCCTATGCTAATAACCGCATGTCCACCATACATATCCAGATATTCAGTGCCATTGTCGTCCCAAACATAGGAACCAAGCGCCTTTACAATGTTGATATCATTGATGGGATAAACGTCAAATAGTTTCATGTTATTTGTTTTGTAGGGGCAACCCTTGCGGTTACCCTTTAAAATCTATGATTTTAAATAAATAAGAAAGGGCAACCGCAAGGATTTGGCCCCTACCCTAAAAATAATTTGCCTTCAATTTCAAACCTTCTGTTTCTCCCAACCCAAACATCAAATTCATATTTTGCACTGCCTGCCCGCTGGCGCCTTTTAATAAATTATCAATTGCCGAATGAATAACAACAATATCTCCAACTTGTTCCAAGTTTATAAAGCAATTATTAGTATTCACCACCTGCTTTAAAAAAATGGGTTCATGGCTTACTTTGATGAATGGATGCCCTTCATAAAAATCTTCGTACATCTTATATAATTCAGGAAGTGTTTCTGAACATTTTAATTGAGAAGTAATAAAAATTCCTCTTGTAAAATCGCCCCGCCATGGAACAAAATGAATAGGCGGCAAAGTAGCCTCACCGGACACACTGGTTAAAGTCTCATTGATCTCATTAATGTGCTGATGTTTTAAAGATTTATATGCCTGCACATTATTTTCGCGCCACGAAAAATGAGTGGTTTCACTTTTCGATTGCCCGGCACCGGTAGAGCCCGTAATGCCTGTACTGTAAACCTCAGCTAACAATTTGTTTTTCGCCAAAGGCAATAATCCAAACTCGATGCTTGAAGCAAAACACCCAGGGTTAGAAATATTATCCCACGTTCTGATTTTTTCCCTGTTTATTTCCGGAAGGCCATAAATAAACTCACGCCCTTTAATTACGGAATTTTCTTTCACCCTGAAATCCTGTGACAGAGATATTATTTTTATATTTTTGGAAATATCATTTTCCTGCAAAAATGTAAGAGAATCTCCGTGGCCTACACAAAGAAAAAGCACATCAATATTATGTCCTATCTCATGTGAAAATTTCAGGCCAGTTTCTCCCAATAAATCCTGGTGAACGCTGCTTACTTCCTTTCCTGCATTGCTTTTGCTGTGTATATAAATAATCTCTGCAGAAGGATGATTGATTAATATTCTTATTAATTCTCCGCCGGTATATCCTGCGCCACCAATAATTCCAACCCTTACTTTATTTTTCATCTAAACCATTTTTTACAGCATGATAAATTGCTGTCTGATTACCAAATATTTTGCTGAAGCCTCTTACATCTTCACCGCTCCAGCCGGTATTCATTTCTCCATACTTACCAAATTTACCATTCATCAAATCATGAGGAGACTCAATGCCGAGAATTTGAAAACGATACGGCATTAATTGAATGAAAACATCACCGGTTACATTTTCTTGTGAGGATGTAAAGAACGATTCAATATCGCGCATAATCGGATCAAGCAATTGCCCCTCATGCAACCAATTGCCATAAAAATCTGCTAATTGGCTTTTCAAAGTTAACTGCCATTTGGTAAGCACATTTTTTTCCAAAGCATGATGTGCTTTAATTATTAAAATAGAGGCTGCTGCTTCAAATCCTACTCTTCCTTTTATTCCTATAATCGTATCACCAACATGGATATCACGCCCAATAGCAAATGGACCTGCGATGGATTGCAAATGCCGAATTGCCTCTACCGGATTATCAAAAGATTTTTCATTAATTCCTTTTAATTCTCCTTTTTCGAAATGCAGTTTTATTTCTTCCGGATCGTGCTTTCTTAATTGTGTAGGCCACGCTTCTTCAGGCAACATTCCTTTTGAAGACAACGTTTCTTTTCCCCCAACACTGGTTCCCCATAAACCTTTATTAATAGAATAAACTGATTTCTCAAAATTCATTTTTACGCCTTTCGATTTCAGGTAATCAATTTCTTGCTGGCGGGACAATTGCATATCGCGTATCGGCGTAATGATCTCAACTCCGGGAATTATGATGTGAAAAATCATGTCAAACCTCACCTGGTCATTGCCGGCTCCGGTACTTCCATGTGCCACTGCATCCGCGCCGATTTTTTTAACATGCTCTGCAAGATGCAGTGCCTGCGAAACCCGCTCTGCGCTTACGCTTAAAGGATAGGTGTTGTTTTTTAAAACATTCCCAAACACGAGATATTTTATAATAGACTCATAATAACTTTTAGTTGCGTCTACGCACGTATGTGAGGCGACGCCCAGTTTTTTTGCATGTTCTTCAATCTGTTCCAATTCTTCTTTGGAAAATCCACCGGTATTTACAATAATACTGTGGACTTCATAATTCAATTCATCAGTGAAATACTTGACACAATAAGAAGTGTCCAGTCCGCCGCTAAATCCTATAACAACTTTTTTGCTCATTTTTATTATTAACTTTTAAAAATTAAAGAAGAAACTAAAAAGAGATTTTGCATTGCCTTCTTTTTTCTTTTTCCAATACCTGATCAATTTTGCCTTCTTCAATCGCATAAATCTTTCATATACTTTTGATTTCTTTTTAAAGGCACTTGCAGTTTCTTCAGGTTTGTAATGATCTTTAGGATCGTACAGCATCGCAGTACACATGCAATTCTTTCTATCCTTGCTCATCAGGATGTCGTAGTTGACACAGCTTTTGCAACCTGCCCAAAAATTTTCATCATCAGTAAGCTCAGAATAAGTTACCGGCTCATAACCCAGGTCGCTATTGATTTTCATGACCGCGAGGCCCGTTGTAAGACCAAAGATTTTTGAGTTCGGATATCTTTCACGGGATAATTCAAAAATTCTATGTTTGATACTTTTTGCGATTCCCGATTTTCTGAATTCCGGAGCTACAATAAGGC
>JBEPVG010000329.1:0-3101 GCA_041691175.1 Chitinophagaceae bacterium | reverse complement strand
AAGGTGTACCTCCCAAAGCCTGCATGGCAGAATTATATGCAAAAGCTACAGGATGTAGCAAAGGAAAAGGGGGCAGCATGCATTTTTTTGGAGTAAAAGAAAAATTTTTTGGTGGCCACGGAATCGTTGGCGCTCAAATTGGAACCGGTGCGGGGCTTGCTTTTTCGGAGAAATATAAAGATACAGATAATGTAGTTTTATGCTTTTTCGGTGATGGTGCAGCCAGGCAGGGAATTCTCCATGAGACATTTAATCTCGCCATGCTTTGGAAACTTCCGGTGGTGTTTATTTGTGAAAATAACAACTATGCAATGGGAACTTCTGTAGCAAGAACTTCAAACGTGCTTGACATTTATAAACTTGCTGATGCTTACGAAATGCCCGGTGACCAGGTAGATGGAATGATTCCCGAAACAGTGCATGAGGCTGTAGAAAGGGCTGTAAAAAGAGCCAGAGAAAAAGGCGGGCCAACCTTACTTGAAATAAAAACTTACCGTTACAAAGGCCACAGCATGAGCGATCCGGCAAAATATCGTACGAAAGAAGAAATGGAAGAATATAAACTTCAGGACCCCATAGAAACTACTTTGGCAAAATTGAAAAAGAATTTTGCAATAAGTGATGAGGATATTGAAAAAATAAATGACCGGGTAAAACATGAAGTGGAAGAAGCAGTAAAATTTGCCGATGAAAGTCCTTATCCTGATGACAATGAAGTACTGAAGGATGTATATGCTGAAGATGATTATCCATTTATAATGGACTAAACAGAAAGCAGTGAAAAATTAAACCATTTAATTACGAAAATAAAAAAGTTCCAAATAAACCGAAGGGTTTCATTGTAAAATAAATTCGGATCAAATCCGTAGAAAAAGAATAAATATGGCGGACAAAAAAGTACAAAAAAAAGAAGTAGACGTTGTTGAAAAAGCCCGCGGCTTTTGGGAAGATTACAATAAACAAATTTCATACATCGGCTCTGCAATTATTATTTTAATTGCCGCCTGGTTGATCTACAAATACATGTTTAAAGTTCCTGAACAGGAAAAAGCAGACAAAGTAGTTTTTGTAACACAAAAATATTTCTCTGAGTTTACCAATGCTACAGATTCTGCAAAGATACTATTGGCAACAAAAGTTTTGAATGGTGATGGCGCTCATCCTGGAGCCTTAAAAATTATTAATCAATACGCTGGAAGTCCTGCAGCAAACTTGTGCGAATACTACGCCGGCGCTTGTTATCTGCAAATTGGCCAATTTCAAAAAGCTATAAAATATTTGAAGGATTTTGATGCAAATGGCGCTTCTCAAATTGAAAGCCGTGCACTCGGAATGATGGGCGATGCAAGTGCGGAACTGAATAAAAATGATGATGCTTTAGATTATTATAAAAAGGCAGCCAACGTGAATGAGAAAGACGATTACACTTCTTCAGAGTTTTTATTCCGCGCAGCATTATTTGCGCAGTCAATAGGAAAAACAAAAGACGCAATCGACCTTTTCAAAAAAGTAAAAACCGATTATCCGCTTTCAGAAAAAGCTGCGTCTGTAGATCGCTATCTTGCAAGGTTGGGCAGTTTTTCTGAATAAATTTTTGAGAAAATAAAATGGCTTTAGTACACCAAAATCTTTATAATATTGACGCAGGCATTCTTCCGAAGGATGCCTGTATCGTTATCGTGCATACTCAATGGAATCCTGAAATAGTAAACAAATTATTGGGCGGATGTAAGGAAGTGCTTGAGCAATACGAAATGCACAATTATAAAATAATCTCAGTTCCAGGAGTATTTGAAATTCCTTTTACGATAAAAAATTTTTGGGAAACGTATCATAATAAATTTGAGAAACCGCAAGCATTCATAGCCCTGGGTTGTGTTTTACGCGGTGGCACCCCGCATTTCGATTACGTTTGCAAAGCCATTACGGACGGCATTTTACAATTAAACTTTACGTTACCGGTTCCTACAATTTTTGGCGTACTCACCATAGATAATCAACAGCAGGCGGACGAACGTACCGGAGGGTTGCACGGAAACAAAGGAGAAGAAGCTGCATTAACGGCTTTAAAAATGATCACGCTTAAATATTCGCGTTAATTATTTTACCAGGTTCTTTAAAAAAATCTTTACATTTTTTCGCAATGAAAGTTCAATTATTTATACCATGTTTTGTTGATCAGTTATATCCGCAAACAGCTTTTAATATGGTTAAAGTTCTTGAAAAAGCAAGTTGCGAAGTAGAATATAACACCAATCAAACTTGCTGTGGACAACCGGCTTTTAATGCGGGTTTTTTGCAGGAAGCTAAAAGCGTTGCTGCAAAATTTATAGATGATTTTGAAGGAACTGATTATGTCGTTGCGCCTTCAGCTTCCTGCGTTGGATTTGTAAGAAATTATTATTCAGGCCTTTTCGAAAATTCTTCAAAACACAATTTGGTAAAAAATCTTTCGGGAAGAATCTTTGAATTTTCCGAATTTCTTACAAAGGTTTTAAAGATTGAAAACTTTAATGCGAGGTTAAATGCAAAAGCTACTTATCATGATAGTTGTGCCGCTCTGCGTGAATGTAAAATCAAAGAGGGTCCCAGAAATTTACTCGCAAAAGTGAAAGGGCTGAAATTGGTCGAAATGATTGAAACAGAAACCTGCTGCGGCTTTGGTGGAACTTTTTCAGTTAAATTTAATGAGATTTCCAATGCAATGGCCGATCAAAAAATCAATCACGCTTTACATACCGGTGCTACACATATTATCTCTACAGATTTAAGTTGCCTGATGCATTTGCAGGGCATTATTTCGAAAAAAATGCTTCCGCTCACTACCATGCATCTTGCTGATGTACTGGCCAGCGGTTGGGAATAGCAAAATCTGAATCATTACCCGTTTGTAGAAAATAAACAACCGCAAGCATATTATTTACACAGAAAAGATTGTTGACTCACAATAAACAAAAACCTGCCAATTTAATTTTCAAACAAATTGTTCCCCAAAAAAAAAAAAAATTTTTTTCCTTAAGACTTTGTAATTATTTTTTCAGAAAATTAAAATAAAATTTCATTAAATTTGTTTGTTTACATGTCTCTTATACACAACTCCG
>JBEPVG010000328.1:0-3101 GCA_041691175.1 Chitinophagaceae bacterium | reverse complement strand
GGGAGAAGTGAATGTAACACCTTTGCAGGTAGCAAATGAGATGGCTTATCTCGCTAACGGAGGTTGGTATATTACGCCACATATGATTGATTCTATTGACGGTGGTGACAAATTTGGATTGCTTGATTCATTCAAATTACGACACCACCCCTTAAACATTCCTGATACTGTTTTTGAAGCTGTAGCAGATGGTATGCAAGGTGTGATGGAAAGAGGAACCGGCGCAGCAGCGAAAGTTCCGGGTATTATAGTTTGTGGAAAAACGGGAACTGTCGAAAATTATTATAAAGGTGTGAAGCAAAAAGATCATGCTTTTTTTGCTGCATTTGCACCGCGCGAAAATCCGCGCATAGCCATTGCCGTTATTTGCGAAAATGCTGGATTTGGTTCTAACTCTTCTGCACCAATTGCCAGTCTGATGATTGAAAAATATTTAAAAGATTCTATTCCTGAACCAGACAGGAAAGCAAAGATCGAAACCATTTCAAAACTCAATCTTATGCCGCCTAGAATTGTAGCGCAATTAAGAGAAAGAGATTCTATAACACACGCTAAAAATGCAAAATATCTTTTAGAAAAAGGTTATCTGAATTCTATAAAAGATACAATGGGCCTTGAAGATGAAGATAACCAGGATGCTTTAGATGAGCTAAACAGAAAACCAGATACAGAAACAAAAACTGATTCGACTCCTCCTAAAAAGGCTGCTACAAAGAAAGATTCTTTAAACGCGGTATTGCCGGATAAGAACAAGCCAAAAATAAAAAAATGAGTTTTTACCCTAAATCATCTTTAAATTTTTAATGCGAAATCAGGCCATCATATCTAAAGGAATCGATTGGATAAGTGTTTGGCTATATATCATTTTGGTTTCCATTGGCGTGCTTTGTATTTTTTCTGTAGAATACCATGGTAATCAAGATACCTGGCACAATATTACAGCACTAAAAACCAACTATTCGAGGCAGGTTTTGTTTATTATAATTTGTGGCGTCATTGCCATTTTTATTTTACTTACTGATAGCAAATTATTTACTGCAACCGCGAATCTCAGCTATGCCTTTGGAATTTTTCTAATGATGGCCACTTTTGTTTTAGGAAAAGATATTAATGGTTCAAGATCCTGGATACCGCTGGGCTTTTTTAATCTACAGCCTGTAGAAACCTGCAAAATTTTTACCGCTTTAGCACTTTCAAAATATCTCTCCAGGCCCGAAACAAATTTTCAAAATTCGAGATCGCAATTGATTGCAGCAGCTATTGCTTTAACACCTGCAATTTTTTCTCTTTTGCAAAATGAAACCGGGTTGGCATTGGTTTATTTTGCTTTTTTGATTCCCATGTATCGGGAAGGCTTACCACCGGTTTATCTCATTATCGGATTCTCTTTTGCAGTGCTGGTAGTCGCAACTATTTTGGTCGAAAAAAATTTGCTGGCTCTCATTCTAACCATTATTGCCGGTGTCGTTATTTATATTTATAGAAGAATAATCAAAAGGGATAAGGGAGTTTTAATTACTATTATCGGGATATGGATTTTATGCGTCGGAATTCAGCGATTTGCTGTTCCTTATGTATTTAAGCATGTTTTACATCAATACCAGGTGGAAAGAATTATGAACACTTTTGGTGTAGATTATATTCCTGAAGCTGAAAACGCAAACTTAAGCAAGCTGGATAAAACGGAGCAGAGCAAATTAAAAAAAGCAACGAAAGCGAAAGAGAATTACAACGTGAAGCAATCAAAAATAGCCATCGGTTCAGGCGGTTTATGGGGTAAAGGATTTTTGAAAGGGACACAAACCCAGGGAGATTTTGTTCCCGAACAACACACCGATTTTATTTTTACTTCTGTGGGTGAAAATTTTGGGTTTTGGGGAAGTACTTTGGTCATTCTTTTATATATGGGATTTATGCTGCGGATAGTTTTTCTCGCGGAGCGACAACGAAGCACTTTTTCCCGGGTTTATGCCTACAGTGTGGCCGCGATAATTTTTTTTCATGTTTCTATTAATATTTGCATGACAATTGGTTTGGCACCCGTTATCGGAATTACATTGCCTTTAATAAGTTATGGCGGATCTTCGCTCTTAACTTTCACCATTTTAATTTTTATTCTAATTCGTCTGGATGCCGACAGGCAAATGGTTTTAAGATAATTTGATTTGGCTTTAAATTTAATAACCAGGATATGTAAGAATAGAAATTCCGATTAATTGTTTGTTTACTAAGAGATATTTTTTAAGAAATGCTTTAATTTTAAATAGAAAGGCGAGCTGAAAAAAATTTACAAATGAAAATAATTCCCTTAAATGAAGGTGCTTTTACGGTAGATAGGTCAAAGAAATTTATTCCCTTTAAGATAGATGAAGATGATCTTCAACAAAGGAACAAAGGAAGCATTTTAATTGAAATACAACCCTTCGTCATTATCACATCCAGAGACATTATTTTATTGGATACAGGATTAGGCTTCGCAGATGAAAAAGGCCAATTAATCATTCATAAAAATCTTGCAGCAAACGGAATTAATGCAACTGACGTTACCAAAGTTCTTTTGTCACACCTTCATAAAGATCATACGGGTGGCATCGCTTTTCCAAATAAAAAAATCGTAAGTTTTGAAAACGCAACGTATTATATCAACAAAAATGAATGGGATTTTGCGCTCAAAAAAGAATCGTCCTCTTATCGGATAAACGATTTTTCTTTGCTTGAAAAAAATAGCAAATTAGCTTTTATTGATGGTGATGGCGTTCTGGATGATTACATTCATTTTGAAGAAACCGGCTCCCACTGCCCATATCACCAGGTTTTCAAAATTATTGAAGATAATAAAATCGTTTTTTTTGGCGGCGATGTTGCACCACAACTTCAACAGATGAAAAATAAGTTCAAAGCAAAATATGATTTTGATGGCGCTGCGGCAATGGAATTAAGACAAGAATGGTGGAAGGAAGGCGAGCGAGAAAAATGGACTTTCTTATTTTACCATGATATAAAAACTCCAATTTTCAAATTTTAATTTTTCGTGATTATCAAAAATAAAGGCCTGCCCTAAAAAGGGCTGGCCGTTGCTAACCTATGAAAAACACCGTTGC
>JBEPVG010000327.1:0-3129 GCA_041691175.1 Chitinophagaceae bacterium | reverse complement strand
AGAAATGTTGTTGCATGTAGAAAACCTATTACAATCATTAAATCTTCCTTATCGCATTTTGCGTTTGTGCGGCGGCGATATGAGTTTTACTTCCGCGCTCACTTATGATTTTGAAGTGTATAGCGCCGCACAACAAAAATGGCTTGAAGTTAGCTCTGTGAGCAACTTCGAAACTTTTCAAACCAATAGAATGAAGATTCGCTTTAAAGCAGATGGCAAAACTCAATTGGTACATTCTTTAAATGGATCTTCTCTTGCTTTGCCTAGAATAGTCGCAGCATTGTTGGAAAATAATCAAACAGAAGCTGGAATATTATTACCAAAAGTTTTGCAAAGCTATTTTGGTAATGACCGGATCATTTAAAATTTTGATAATAAAAAATGATCCCACCTTTAAGAAGTAACATTGAAGAAAGTATTCGGCATTAATTTATTTTATAGAAGTTAAACTTTTCGGATTTCGATTCGTCTATCTTTTCGTTGAAAAAATTATCCCTTCTTTTCTTCAAAAGATTAAATATGGCGATATCCAATCAAGTAAAAAATCAGCATTTGCTTTGGCGGGCTGCTTTTGGGCCGATGATTGAAAATGTCAATCAGCTTCCTGATGTATCTTCAAAAGAGTTGTATGAAATTTTATTAAAAACTTCCTCTAAAAAACCTTATGCTTTAGATGTTGCTACTAATAGTTATGATGGTTTAATAAAAGGCATCCAGGATCTCGGGCAAATGCAAAAGTTGACGCAGGATCAGAAAAAACAATGGCGAAAACAATCGGCCGAAGACATCAAAAGTCTAAACCTTACCTGGCTTAGTGAAATGATCAATAGCGAAGCCCAATTGCGCGAAAAAATGAGTTTGTTCTGGCATGGCCACTTCGCATGTCGCGTAGTAAATATTTATTTTCAGCAGCAGCTTTTAAATGTAATCCGGGAAAATGCTTTAGGAAATTTTGGAGATTTGTTGCGCAAGGTTAGCAAGACACCCGCGATGCTTTCTTTTCTGAATAATCAACAAAATAAAAAACAACACGCAAATGAAAATTTTGCCCGCGAGGTGATGGAATTGTTTACAATGGGACGGGGAAATTATACTGAAACTGATGTAAAAGAAGGCGCAAGAGCATTCACCGGCTGGGGTTTCAATCTAAAAGGGGAATTTGTACAACGGCCTTTTCAACATGATAATGGCGATAAAATTTTTCTTGGCAAAACCGGAAATTTCGATGGCGATGATATCATTGATTTTATTTTGGAACAAAAAGCAACGGCAAAATTTATCACAAAAAAAATCTATAAATTTTTTGTAAATGACGAAGTTGATAATAATAAAGTAGAATCTCTTGCTGAAGGATTTTATCAGAGTAATTATGATTTGCAAAAACTGATGAATGAGATTTTTTTAAGTGATTGGTTTTATGAGGAAAAAAATATTGGAACCAGAATTAAATCGCCGGTAGAATTAATCGTTGGCGTTCGAAGATTAATTCCCATGGAATTAGAAAAACCGGAAGCGCAATTGTTATTTCAAAAAGTGCTTGGACAGGTTTTGTTTTATCCGCCAAATGTAGCAGGCTGGCCTGGTGGGAAAAACTGGATAGATAGTAGCACGCTGATTTTCAGGATGAGGCTTCCACAAATCCTCACAAATTCTGAAGAATTTTTGATCGCTCCCAAAGATGATGACGATGTAATGATGGGCAAAGAAGGTGTTGATAAGATGACCAGACCAAATCAAATAAATGTAAGCGTTGAATGGAATTCAGTTATTAACGCTTTCAGCAAAACTTATAAAGAAAATCTGCAGAAAAGGGTGAATGATATTGTATTGCAAACCAAAAATTCAATCAATCCAAATGTACTCAAAAGATACATTGACAATACCTCCAGGGAAGGTTTTATAAAATCGACTATTGTTGAACTAATGAGTACTCCGGAATATCAATTATGTTAGATTGATTTACGGGTTAATTTTATAGTAAACGAACAAAAAAATGTATTTATGCTTTTCAAACGCAAAGAATTTTTACAGATTGGCTCATTAGCTTCTGCATCATTGATGATGCCCAAATTTTTAAAAGCTTTTGAAAAAACAACTTTTGTTCCTCCTGGAAATAAAGTGATGGTCGTATTGCAATTCAGCGGTGGCAATGATGGATTGAATACCGTTATTCCAATCAGAAACGACATTTATTATAAGTCCCGCCCAAAATTAGGAATACAAAAAGACCAGGCGTTGCAGATAACTGATGAAGCCGGATTGAATCCTGCATTGCCCTTTTTCAAAGAATTATTTGATGAGGGAAGCCTGGGAATTATGAATAATGTGGGTTATCCAAATCCCGACCGATCTCATTTTCGTAGCATGGATATCTGGCAAAGTGCGAGTGATAGTAACCAATATCTTACAACAGGATGGCTCGGTAGATATTTGGACGCGCAATGCAGCGGCTGCGATATACCAACGCAAGCGCTTGAAATTGATGATGTATTAAGCCTTGCTTTGAAAGGTGAAAATTTAAAAGGGTTGGCTCTTAGAGATCCAAAAAAACTGTTCAATACAAGTAATGAAAGATATTTTAAAGAAATAAATGCTGCTCATGATCATGAAGAAGCATCGGTAGATTATTTGTATAAAACATTAAGCGAAACTTTGAGCAGCGCAGATTATATTTATGAACAAAGCAGGCGCTATCTATCTTCTCAAACCTACCCTGCTACGCAATTAGGAAAGAATTTAAAAACGATTTCTTCACTCATTCTGAGTGATATAAACACCAAAGTTTATTATGTTAGCCTGGGTAGTTTTGATACACATGTCAACCAGGAAAATCAACAAAAAAGACTATTTACAGAATTAAACGATGCCGTTAGCTCTTTTATAAAAGATTTAAAAAACAACAACCGTTTTGAAGATGTAGCCATGATGACTTTTAGTGAATTTGGAAGAAGAGTAGCACAAAATGCAAGTGGTGGTACCGATCATGGCACTGCAAATAACATGTTTTTCATCGGCGGGGGTTTAAAACGAAAAGGATTATTAAATCCAATGCCAGATCTACATGATTTAAATGAAGGAGATTTGAAATATACGGTAGATTTTAAAAGCGTGTATGCGACACTGTTACAT
>JBEPVG010000326.1:0-3139 GCA_041691175.1 Chitinophagaceae bacterium | reverse complement strand
AGGTAAAGCTTACAGAGATATGTATTTGGATTCCAACGGAAATCCACAAATGAATTTATCACAAAATAGTCCATTGGCTTCAGGAGTTCCCGGTTCTGTTGCCGGATTATTTGAATGCATGAAATATGCAAAATTTCCTTTTAAAAAATTAATTCAACCCGCAATTGACCTGGCTGAAAAAGGATTTGTTTTAAATCATGGGGAAGCATCAAGCCTGAATTATAATAAAAATTATCTGATAAAAATGAATCCGGTTGTACCAGTTTTTGTAAAAGAAACTAAATGGAAAACAGGCGATACCTTAATTCAAAAAGATCTTGCAAATACTTTAAAAAGAATAAGAGATAATGGCGCTTCGGCGTTTTATGAAGGCGAGACTGCGAGATTAATTGCGCAGCAAATGAAAAGTGACAATGGCATCATAACAGAAGAAGATTTGAAAAATTATAAAGCAAAAAATCGCCAACCAATCATTTTTGATTACAAAGGAAATACAGTTGTAACAATGCCTTTGCCAAGCAGCGGCGGAATTATTCTGGAACAAATCTTGAAAATGAGCGCGATGAAAAATATTGATCAGATGAATTATGGAACGTTGGCTTCTGTACAATTAATGACTGAAGTAGAAAGGCGCTCATTTGCAGACAGGGCTAAGTTTTTAGGCGATCCGGATTTTGTAAAAGTGCCCGTAAAGACTTTGGTGAGTGATGAATATCTTAAAAAAAGAATGAGCGATTACGAACCTGATAAAGCGGGAAATAGCAAAGACACAAAAGAAGGATATATCAAAGAAGGCGAAGAAACAACACACTTTGATGTTTTAGATAAAGACGGAAATGCAGTTTCGGTTACAACCACTTTGAATGGAAGTTTTGGTTGTGGAATTGTAGTTACCGGAGCAGGTTTTTTATTGAATAATGAAATGGATGATTTTAGTGTGAAGCCCGGCGTCCCAAATATGTTTGGCGCCGTAGGTCAGGAAGCCAATGCGATTGCTCCGGGAAAAAGAATGCTCAGCAGCATGACTCCAACAATAGTATTAAAAGATAACAAACCTTACATTGTTGTTGGAACGCCCGGTGGCACAACGATTCCGACAAGTGTATATCAAACAATCGTTGACATTCTCGACTTTAATATGACACCTGAAGCTGCGGTTAATTTTCCAAAGTTTCATCATCAATGGTTGCCTGATGAAATCTTTGTAGAAAAAGATTTCGATAAAAATGTAGTTGAAGCATTAAGAAAGATGGGATATAAAGTGACTGTGCGGGAATCTATTGGGCGCACAGAAGTTATCATGGTGAAAGGCAAGACTATTATTGCTGTCGCTGATCACAGGGGAGATGACGGGGCTGCAGGATATTGAGAATGAAACCTGAAAGATTTTATTTACCAGGTTTATTTAGATCCTAATTTATACTTGGCCGGATTTTATTATCCGCTACTTTTTCATACATCATAATTTTAACCGACCATTGAGGTAAAGAATAATTGAGAGCAATTTCTACTTTAAAAAGTTCCAAATCCGGGTTGTCATTATTCAGTTGTAAAATACTGGATGCAAATGAACGGCTCTCATCGGGCATATCATAATTTCCCAAAAGCTTGTAAGTACTTTTATCATAAAAAGTAAGCGTACAACCGTTTAATTGACGAAAATATTCTTTGTACTTCGCAACGGCGGCTTCATAATTTTCGGATTCAAACATGGTTGTTTGCCATGTGTATGAATAAGGATCTACATATTTAGTGATCGAAGTTGACAAAGATCCTACCGGAACTATACGGCTTTTAAACTCAATGGTGCTGGTTGTTTCAGTAATGGTATCCCCTTTTATATTATTAAAATTCTGATAATAATCCTGCGCTACTTTTTCAATAACGGGTTTGATTGAGGGGGATGATTTAATTAATGGAAGTTTCGATTGTGCATTAATTGCATACGCTGAAAAAATAAACAGGAATGTAAAAAATTGCTTCATAAGTATTTAATTTTGGGGATTCAGATTAAAATAAACCACGATGATAGGTTATAAAAATTACAGCAGAAAATAAAAAGAATTCACACGATGTGAATAAGGCAGTATTTACAAATAGAATTAAAATACAGAAGGTCAGGCGGCAATTTTAATCATAAAATCAACAAAAAATGCCATCCGTTTAAGATGACATTTGATTTTTATTAAGTCGCAAAAAGAATCTATTTTTTTATCAACTTAAAATATCGAACAGTAAAGCAACAAATATTGAAGATTTATATTCGGTTACATTCCTAATAATTTATACATTTCATCCAGTTTAGGTGAAAGGATAATTTCGGTACGCCTGTTTTTTGATCTTCCTTCTGCAGTGGCATTTGAAGCAACCGGTTCATAATAACTATGACCTGATGATACAACTCTTGTCGGGTCAACTTTGTAATTATTAACGAGAATTCTTACAATTGAATTGGCACGGGCAGTGCTTAAATCCCAATTGTCCTGGTATCTTCCCCGAATAGGGATGCTATCAGTATGGCCTTCAATATTCACCGCCACATCAGAATTCAAATTAAGTACCGCTGCGAGCTTAGACAATGCATCCACACCTTTCGGGTTTACGACAGCGCTTCCAGAAGGAAATAATAATTGTTCTGAAAGGCTTACATAAACTTTTCCGTCTTTTTGATAAACTGAAAGTTCGTTTGAATTAAATCCTTTCAATGCTTCAGCCATTTTATTTTTTAATTGTACTGAAGCTTCTTTTTGTTGGTTCAATAAAGTTTCAAGCTGTTGTAACCTTTGCTGGCTCTGCGTTAATTTGCTTTGTTGCTCGGCAGTTTGTTGACCAAGCTGACTGTTTTGATTGTTAAGCCCCGAAACTTTTCCATTGAGGTCATCAATGTTTTTTTGTAGGGTAGCGATCTGATCTTTTAATGAAGAAATATTCGCTTCTAACGTTTGATTGCTATTCGCAAGTTGAGTACTGTCTCCACGCAAAGTCGCCGTCTCTTTTTGGGATTGTGTTAAGTATCTTTTTGCAACACAGCTCGAAAGCAGAAAAATTGCAGCGATAATGACTAAATTTTTTTTCATGATTTTATTTTTATTCTTTATCCTTATAAAAAAATGTGCCAAAAAATAGAGATATATAAATT
>JBEPVG010000325.1:0-3145 GCA_041691175.1 Chitinophagaceae bacterium | reverse complement strand
GGATTTACCACGCCAACCACGCATGGAAAATGGAGCCTTCGTACGAGCGCTACCGGTGAACTGGTTTTTGATAATGTAAAAGTTCCTAAAGAAAATATTTTACCAAATGTAAAAGGGTTGAAAGGCCCACTGAGTTGCCTTACCAAAGCGCGTTATGGAATTGCCTGGGGTGCAGTTGGCGCGGCAATGGATTGTTACGATACGGCGTTGCGCTATTCAAAAGAAAGAATCCAGTTTGATAAACCAATTGGAGGATTTCAATTGCAACAAAAAAAGCTCGCTGAAATGATCACGGAAATTACAAAAGCACAATTGCTTAATTGGCGTTTAGGTGTTTTGATGAATGAAGGAAAAGTAACGCCTCAACAGGTAAGTATGGCAAAAAGAAATGCCTGCGAAATTGCAACCCATATTGCAAGGGAAGCACGCCAAATATTAGGCGGAATGGGCATTACAGGAGAATATCCTATCATGCGGCATATCATGAACCTTGAGAGCGTGATTACTTATGAAGGCACTCATGATGTGCATCTTTTAATAACCGGAATGGATATTACGGGATTGAATGCGTTTAAATAAAACTCAATTATATTTTGTAATTTGCTTTAATGGAAACAAAAATTTATAAAAACATAGTCGCTGATGATGAAGTTTGTGGTGGGAGGCCAATTATTCGAGGCACAAGAATTACTGTTAAGACAATTATTGGCCATCTATTAGAAGGGGACAGTGAAGATGCATTATTAAAAGGGTTTCCACGGCTTACTAAAGAGGATATAATTACAATAAAAGAATATGCGAGTTCTCAATTCGATCCAAAATTTTTTGTAAAGGCTCTCTAATTAATCTAAATGAAGTATCTGATTGATGAAAATTTACCTGATTATTTAAATGCCTGGTCATCCGAAGAATTTCTTCATGTAACAAAAATTACTAAATCAATCCCTGATAAAGAAATATGGAAATACGCTTGTGACAATGATTTGATTATTGTGACAAAAGATTCTGATTTTCATGAAAGAATACTGTATAGGGCTCCTCCCCAAAAGTTATATTGTTTAAATTAGGAAATACTTCAATACCATATTTAGAGGAATTTTTATCGCGTTATTGGAAGGAGATAGAAAACCAAATTGATTCAGTGAAATTGGTTATTGTTTACAGAGATAAAATTGAAGGGATGAAATAACTTTAATGCGTTAATTAAAAATAAAATAGAAAGCATTTTGAATCAGAATATATTTTTGATAGGTTTTATGGGAAGCGGTAAGTCGCACTGGGGGCATATTTGGGCGTTAGAAGAAGGATATAGTTTTTGCGACCTCGATACAGAGATAGAAAATGCTTTTGAACTGCCCGTAGAGCAAATTTTTGAAAAGCACGGGGAAGAAAAATTCCGGGAAATGGAGAGGTACCATTTGCGCAAATTTGAAAACTCCAAAAAAAGCCTGGTTGCCTGTGGTGGCGGAGCACCTTGTTTTTTTGATAATATGGATTGGATGAAACAACATGGAACCGTTATTTATTTAAAAGCCACACCTGATTATATCTTAGAAAGAGTGATGGATGAAACAGAGAAAAGGCCTTTACTAAAAAAAGTAAATACTTCTGAGCTGTTATTTTTTATCCAGCAAAAATTAAAAGAACGCGAACCGGTTTATTTAAAAGCGGACTATATTTTAGAAGTTGGAAAACTTCAGAAAAATTCTTTAGAATTTTTAAAAAAGCCAAAAAAAGAAAATCATTTAGAAAAAAAGGTGGAACCAGGTTCAAATGATTTGGATGATACTTTAAAAACAAAAAGTGGGAAAGAAGGAGAAATTCAAAAACCTTCTACCGCAAATAAAAATAAACACCTTCAAAAATAATTTCAGAAAGGATGCACAAAGGATTTATAAAAACTGCGGCAATTTTAGGAGCCCTTTCAGTAGCGTTGGGCGCATTTGCTGCCCATACTTTAAAAAGCTCAATCTCAGATTATGCATTAGAAATATTTGAAACTTCTGTTAAATACCAGTTCTACCATGTATTTGCACTTTTGGCTGTGGGAATTATTTATAAAGAATTTCCGGGCAAAAAATTATTATGGTCCGGCAGGTTATTCATTGCAGGGATTATTTTATTCTCTGGTTCTTTATACATTTTATCAGCTATAAAAGCGACTATTCAGCCCGGCTATAACTGGATTGGCGCCATTACTCCATTTGGCGGATTATGTTTTATTCTCGGCTGGATTTTTCTTTTTCTGGGTTGTAAAAGGAAATAATCTTGAAATTGGTTTTCTTAAATAAAAATTAAATAACCTGTTATCCTTTTCAATCCAATAAAAAATCAATATTCCATTTCCTATCTTTGTTACTAATGGCATCTAACGGAAAAAAAAACAGCAAATCAAAGGCGGCAAATTCTTCTAAATTAAAACCAGATAAGGTAGAAAGAATAGAAGTAAGAAAATTAATTCATGATGAGCGTTCTCATAAAATAGCCGGAGCCGTGCTGGTATTGATTTCATTTTTGCTCTTTATTGCTTTTACTTCGTATTTATTTACATGGCAGCAAGACCAGTCAGGTATCAGCCATGCAAAGATTTTGTTCCCTGATAGCAAACAACATTTTACTAATGCTTTAGGTACTTTTGGAGCTTATATTTCAGATCTTTTTTTTCGGTCAGGCTTCGGAATTGCATCTTATTTATTCTGCCTTTTCTTTTTTGTAATAGGTGTCAATTTATTTGCACCACGAAAAATATTTTCTGTAAAAAGGAATATCCGTTATGTAATCGCCGGCCTTCTCGTGATCAGTGTCTGCGCTTCGTTTTTATTTCATAACCCTCATCCACGCGCATTAGATGCCACGAATGTGGAATTTTTCTGGGGTGGAAAAGTGGGCGATATGATCAACGAATGGCTGCAGCAGATGATTGGTTATGTAGGCACTTTCGCACTTTTGTTCGTGGGTTTGCTTAGTTATATTATATGGCGTTTTAATCCAGCTTTTAATTTTAATAAAGTAAAAAATCTTAAAAATTCTTTGTTTACCGGAGATAAAAAAGACGATTTCAATAACCTTGCGGGAGGAGAATCTGCAAATCCAATCGTTCCTTTAAAAAATAAACCTTTTAAAGAGGAATCATTTGATCACGAAT
>JBEPVG010000324.1:0-3157 GCA_041691175.1 Chitinophagaceae bacterium | reverse complement strand
AAATGGCGGAAATCATTTAACCCCTCCAAATAATAAAGAACTTAAACTAAAAGATCTATTGGGTTTCAATGACAGCATCCGGTTAGCTTGTCATAGAAAGGTTACCGGCGATTCAGTAGTTGTACGCCGCATCATCCGAGACAAAACAGATGCTTCTATCTATTCGTCCCTTGTCAAAAAAGACGAAACATTCCGTGAGGTTGGAGAAGAAAAAGATCTGGCTTTGTTCTTTCTTGATATCAGAAATTTCACTCCATTTATGCAACAAAGTCTTCCTTTTGATGTAATTCACATGATTAGAAGGCTATTCAAGATTTTTAAATCCAATATCGAAAACCAACATGGAAAAATAATTGAAACTGCCGGAGACGGCTTGTATGCTGTTTTTGGAATAGATTGCACTTTAAATGATGCTGTCAATAATGCAGTTTCTGCTGGTCAGCATCTTTTAAACGATTTGAAAGCTTTTAATGAAAATTATGCGACAGTTTATTTTAACCATTCCTTCGAAGTAGGAATTGGCTTACATGCAGGTACGGTGATCGTCGGAAATATCGGGTTGGGTATCAGCAATAATCTTACAGCTATGGGATTGCCGGTGAATATCGCCGCGAGACTACAAACAGCTACCAAAGAATTAAATAATAGCTTTGTTGTTTCAGAGTATGCACATTCCTTTTTGCATGATGCAATAGAAAATTTTCCCACCGCCAACATTTCGTTACGGGGTTTATCCGGCATCTGCAAAGTTTTTCTTTTGGGAAACACCTACAATTTAAAATAAAAATTATCCTTCGCTGAAAATATTCTCCTCTAAAATTTTATTGATTTTAGGATTGAAATCTTAACCTTCGAAGATAAATTGTTGGCATCAAATTTTCAAGTAACCAATAAAACCAATTTTATGCAACAAGACAGAAATACAAACAGCAATGTCCTATCATCAGCAATTGATTCACCAAATGACCGGGAAAAGCTAAGAACTGAAATTGTGGACGTTGAATTACCGGACGTACATGATATTCCCGGACAGGAAGATATTAATCCTGCTCCTCTCGGCGAACTCGCCGATACAACAATTTCTTCTGCTGATGAAGAAGGAGACGATATTTTTGAAAATAATATTGATGAAGAAATCATGGAAAGCGAAAATTCTAATGTTTCTTCTACCGAAAAAGAAGACCTCAGAAAATCAACAAACGATATGCCCGGTGATGACGAAAACCTGCGCAGGGCTGCACTTGACAGTACCGATAATGATGGAGTTCCTTTGAATGAAGAAAGTTTTGAAAAGAATATAACTGCTACCGACCTGGATATTCCCGGAGCAGAATTAGATGATGCCAACGAAAAAATTGGTGAAGAAGATGAAGAAAATAATGATTACAGCCTAAGCTCCAGTCATGGATTGGGAGCGGAAAATGATGTTATTCCTGAAGATGAATTTTAATAACGATTCCCGGTTTTGTAGACAGTTTTCCTCATAAGAAGAAAAAGAAATAATTAATATGGTCTGAATCAATCAACCTTTGCTTAAAGGCTATTATAGTAATTATTCCTTTTCCTTCTTCATTTTCCTACAAACTTTTCTGTTTTTCCTTTTTTAATTTTTCTTCAGCGGATTTTGTTTTTTTAACTTTCGGAGCTTCTGCTTTTGTTTTGGAGGTTACTTTTCTTGCCGTTTTTATTTTTCCTGACTCATTATTTTCAATAGATTGAGTTTTGGCAGTTTCTACTTTAACGGCTTTTGTATTTTCCCGAGCCGCTTTTGCGGGTGCAGCTTTTTTATTCTCTTCTGCTTTCGATTCTGGTACAGTCACTACACAATTATCTACATAAAGGCCGGAAGCAGGTACATAGTTTTGCGCATGATAATCATTTACCCAACGTCCATCATTTAATAAAAAACGATATTGATAGGTTTTGCCTTCTTCTAATTGGGCAGCCGCTTTAAAAGATCCATCGGGTTGTTTTTCTAATCTTGGTGCATTTTCAGGATTCCAATTGTTAAAATCTCCGAGTAAAAATGCTTCTGTAGCGCCCTGCACCGCCTCTGCGGGCAAAGTAAATGTGATGTTTTTTGTCATAATGTTTATTAAATATCTTTTTGAATTCGTTTTTTTATATCCTTAAGCAGGATTTATGCGAAAGTAAAAATTAAAGATTTAGAATATCTTACTTCTACATTTTCTTAACTTTTTAATAATTTGGGTTGGATTTTATATTCGTCTAAAAATCAAAAACATTGTTATTTGTTTATTTACTGTAGTGAAGTAATTATTTAAATCAATAACAATTTTAATATCGTAAAAACTTGCTTCACAAGTGGAGCGATTTTTTATTTACAATGATTTGAAAAATTAATAAGAAGAAATTCAATTTAGGATTTATTATAAATCCTGATGACTGGTTCTCTGACTGGAGTGGCTTTTTCGCTGGAATAAAACAAAATGGCGTCAGCAATTTGCGCAGGAGTTACCCAACTGCTGAAATCAGCTTTAGGCATAGATTCTCTGTTTTGAGGTGTATCAATAGTGCTTGGAACGATTACGCTCGTCACTACATTTTTCCCCTTCGATTCCGCATTCACCATTTCTGCCAATCGGAAAATAAGCGATTTCGACAACGAATAAGCGACCGTTTCTTTTGCGTTGGAAGCATTAAGGCCAGCACGCGAACCGATTAAAAAAATACGGCCGCTATTTTGTTTCATCATTTGGATAAACAACGGCCTCACCATATTGTACGCGGTTTCAAAGTTTAGCTGATATTGTTTGCAAATATCGCTGGTTGATGTTGAATTAATATTGCCCATCGTAAAGCCGCCTGCAGTCAAAACTGCCACGTTTATTTCGCCTTGTCTTTCAACAACACCATTTACAAATTCTCTACAATTTTCTTCATTCAATAAATCAAGCGTTACTTCTTCAAAAGAACTTTTTGTAAAATCAGCTGCGACTGATTTATTAAGAATAGTACCAACAACGTAGTAACCTTCATCAATAAATTTATTTTTTACCGCTTTTCCAAGATTGCCGGCAACGCCTGTTATGATGGCTGTCTTTTTCAAAGTTTTTAATTTATAGAAAAAGCAAAAATATTCATTTTCTCTCACCTCCTATTATTTTCCAGATTCACAAAATCTGCTGCCAAATTA
>JBEPVG010000323.1:0-3174 GCA_041691175.1 Chitinophagaceae bacterium | reverse complement strand
GTATATCGGCGACGTTGGCACCAAAGGGTTTCATCATCTTGTTTACGAAGTGGTGGATAACTCAATTGATGAAGCACTGGCAGGTTATTGCAACCAGATTATCGTTACGATCAATGAAGATAATTCCATAACAGTTGAAGATAATGGTCGCGGAATTCCTACAGGTATTATGAAGAAGGAAGGCCGCAGTGCGTTGGAAGTTGTAATGACTGTATTGCATGCTGGTGGAAAGTTTGATAAAAACACGTATAAAGTCAGTGGCGGATTGCATGGTGTTGGCGTCAGTTGTGTGAATGCACTCAGCACAGAATTTCACGTTACGGTCAACCGTGATGGGAAAATTTTTGAACAGGAATACTCCAAAGGAATTCCACAGTATAAAGTTCGTGAGATCGGTACCAGCGATAAAACCGGAACTACAGTTCGTTTTTTGCCGGATCCTTCTATTTTTATTGTTTCTGAGTACAATCGTGAAATTCTGGAAGGAAGATTAAGAGAACTATCATTTTTAAATAAGAAAATTAAAATAATTATAAATGATCTTCGTGAAAAAAGCGAGGAAGGGAAAACTTATACTAAAACTTTTTACAGCGAAGGTGGTATTGTAGAATTTGTAGAATTAATTGATAAAAACGGAAATCGTGCGCCTTTACTGCCAACCGTTATTTATTGTGATGGATATGACGCTGCAAGTAATGTGACGGTCGATGTAGCGATGATGTATAATACAAGTTACCAGGAGCATTTATTTAGTTATGTAAACAATATAAATACAATTGAAGGCGGCACGCATGTATCGGGATTTCGACGTTCTATCACACGCGTTTTTAAAAGTTATGGCGAAAAACAGGGAATGTTTGAGAAGGCGAAAGTAGAGATTGAAGGTGATGATTTTCGTGAAGGGTTGACGGCGGTTATTTCGGTGAAAGTTCCGGAACCACAATTTGAAGGACAAACAAAAACAAAACTGGGAAATAATGAAGTAATGGGCGTGGTTGATTCCACTTTAAGTAAAGTTCTTACCGCCTATCTCGAAGAAAATCCCCGCGATGCAAAGACTATTATTCAGAAAGTAATCCTGGCAGCGCAGGCAAGAGCGGCTGCAAAGAAAGCGCGAGAAATGGTGCAACGAAAAAGTGTACTTTCCGGAGGCGGATTGCCCGGTAAACTCGCGGATTGCAGTGATAAAGATCCATTCCGTTGCGAGTTATTTTTGGTCGAAGGTGATTCTGCCGGCGGTACAGCAAAACAAGGAAGAGACAGAAGCTACCAGGCAATTCTTCCGCTTCGGGGTAAGATTTTGAATGTAGAAAAAGCGATGGAACATAAAATTTATGACAATGAGGAAATCAGGAATATGTTTACGGCTCTCGGCGTAAAAATCGGAACTATTGAAGACCCCAAAGCGCTTGATTTATCAAAACTTCGGTATCATAAATTAATTATAATGACTGATGCTGATGTTGACGGCAGCCATATCGCAACACTCATTCTTACCTTTGTTTTCAGGTATATGAAGGAATTGGTAGAGCAAGGGTATGTTTATCTCGCGCAGCCGCCATTGTATCTTTTGAAAAAAGGAAAAGAACAGGCTTACGCATATAGTGATGAAGACCGCAAAGCCTGGATCAAAAAGATGGCCGAAGGAAAAGAAGATACTGTTCACATTCAGCGTTATAAAGGTTTGGGAGAAATGAACAGTGAGCAACTTTGGGAAACGACTATGAATCCGGCAACACGAACTTTGAAACAAGTAACTATTGACAGCGCAGTGGAAGCTGATGGAGTTTTCAGCATGTTGATGGGCGATGACGTTCCCCCGCGCAGAGAGTTTATTGAAAATCATGCAAAATATGCCAGGTTGGATGTTTAACTGATTTTATCAAAATAATTTTTAAAAAAGCTTCTTCTGAACCAGGAAGCTTTTTTATTTTAAAATATAATTTTTATGTCCAAAACTTTTATTTTTTCAATAAGAAAAATTGTTCTTAAAAGCATGATGTAATATTGCATTCATAAATTCTAAAATTATTTATGAGAAAATTGCGGGTTTTTATTGTTTTACTGTTAGTATTGGTAGCGGGTTTTGAAGCGAATGCGCAAATTGATTATCCTGTCTTTAAAAATAAAACCATTATAAATCCGGCAGACAGCCAGCAGCTTTCTTTTAATTTATACAATCTCAATTATATAAATAATACAGAATGGTTTGGAAATATACCATTGAGCGGTACTTTGTTCGGTTACCAAATTATTCCTGAAATTGAATACCAGGTTTCACCAAAGCTATTTGTAAAAGGAGGAATTTATTTGCAAAAGGAATTCGGCCGTCCAAATTATACAACGATTGCCCCAACATTTGAAGTAAAATATCGCGCAAAACATTCGACTTATATTATCGGTAATCTTGAGGGAAATTTGAATCATGGATATATTGAACCAATTTATGATTATAAATTAATTATTAAAGAAAGATTGGAAAATGGATTTCAGTTTTTGGTTGATACAAAGCCCTATAATCACGACTTGTTTATTAATTGGAGAAAAGCGATTCATCCCGGCGATAAATTCAAAGAAGAGTTTGATATCGGTTATGTTTCCAACCTGAATGTGATCAATAAAAAGAATTGGGATATTCATATCCCGATCCAATTGATTTATTCTCACAAAGGCGGTCAGTACGATAGTTTGGGCACGCCGCTCACATCTTTAACCAATTTTGCAACGGGAATTTCCGTTGCCTATAATTTTGATCGAAGATTATTTCAGAAAATTGTTTTTGAAAATTATTATGTCAATTACAAAGATGTTTCCGGCCAAAAGCGGCAGCCTTTTAATGAAGGAAATGGTTTTCTATCGCATCTTTTATTTCAATTTAAAAATGTAGGGATTGATTTCAGATACTGGAATGCTGATGGCTTTATAGGGCCACGGGGAATGGCTTTATTTCAATCAGTTTCAGAAAAATACCCCGGACTAGTAGAGCGCCACCGCGAGTTATTAATCGCCAGTTTGATTTTTGATAAAGAGATTTATAAGAATGTTTTTTTTGATTTCAGACTCATTCCTTACAAGGATTTTTTGGAAAAAATTTCGAGTGGAACCGGCCTGGAATATTCCTATGAGATGTATATAAAGTACGTCTTAAAAGTGAATCTGAAGAAAGTAAAAAAT
>JBEPVG010000322.1:0-3185 GCA_041691175.1 Chitinophagaceae bacterium | reverse complement strand
GAACAAAGGCTACACGCTCGTTTATAAGAAGACGAATTATTATACAACTCCAAAAAACATTGAGCTGGCCTTCCTTTCCAAACGTTTTAGTAAAGGCGAAATAGACAGCCTGAATGAAGAATTAAATACAAACCATATCCAGAACACGAGATTAATTATAAGACAAGACAGCGCAGACAAGATCCAATTGCTTAGATCCAATATTTTGAATGAAATTAAAAGTACTGACGTGGCGGTTAGTGAAAAAGATAAAAAAATTCAGCAATTAGAGGCGCAGATAAAAAATGCAACTTATGATGTGAAGCAGCTATACCTGGAGGCAAGCGCTTTTTTCCCCACCGTTCAATCAATTTCTATTTCGAAAAATAATTTTTATTATGGCAATGATAGTACCAGCAATGCCGTGGTTTTAATTTATCAATCCAGACAACCTCTGTCAAAAGCGGATAATCTTAAAATGCAAAACTGGTTACAAAAACGACTGCAGGTTCCTCAGGTAGATCTTATCAGAAAATAAAAACGCAGGCATTAACCAAACTTGAAGCAGCAATCATTATTTCGCGGCAGAGGCTAACCTCTGACGTCGAGCGCATCACGCAAACCATTTCCCAAAAGATTAAAAGCTAAAACCAGGATCATAATGGCAATGCCCGGAGCCAGTGCCAGTGCAGGATTGTGAGTAATAATAAAATTGTAATTCTCTTTAATCATCAGGCCCCAGCTCGGTGTGGGAGGCTGAATTCCTACGCCAAGGAAACTTAATCCCGCTTCTATAATGATGGCGCTCGCAAAATTTGCCGCTGCAATTACGATTACCGGGCCCAACACATTTGGAAGTATATGTCTTATAATAATACGCATATTTTTTAATCCTAATGCTTTCGCCGCCTGGATGTATTCCATTTCGCGAAGCGCTAATACCTGGCCGCGCACTACGCGGGCAACACTTACCCACATAGTGAGACCGACAGCGATAAAAATTTGCCAAAACCCTTTGCCTAAAGTAAGCGTAATGCCAAAAACCAAAAGTAAGGTAGGCATGCTCCAAATTACATTGATGAACCACATGATGATGTTGTCCGTTTTGCCGCCATAATAGCCCGCCATAGCGCCCAGAATAATGCCAATTGAAAGTGATATCAGCACGGTTATCAATCCAACTGCGAGGCTCACTCTCACGCCTACAAGCAACCGGCTCAGGATGTCGCGGCCAAATGTATCAGTGCCCAGCCAGAAAGTTTTTGATTCAACAAAATTTTTGCCCGCCAAATCCTTTTTGGCATAAGCCTGCTGCTCCTGCATTCCTTCATCGATGTATTTTTCTACATACACAGAATCGCCTTTTTCTATATAATGGCTTATGGGAACATATAGGTATTTATCCTCCGCGCCAAACAACAACCGTTGGAAAAATCCAGTGTTTGAGATTTGTTTTTCTTTTTTTACTTTAAGAAATAACTGGTGATAACCGGGCTTGCTTGCCATAATCTCTACTATCTGCCTGTCTGCATTCGGAGTAGAATCGGCACCAAGAAAATAAGCAAAAATTCCTACAAGAACCGATAAGCAAATGATGAGCAGGCCAGCCATCGCGCCTTTATTTTTTTTTAGCCTTCGCCATGCATTTTGAGAGAAGGAATACGATTTTTGCATCGGAATGAAAATAGATAACTTTTGAGTAAAAATAGGAATTGCTGAAATTTACTTATTTAATATTTTGAAGAGCGGGAAATATTTGTGGTGGCTTTTACCTTTGGAGAATAATAAATATTATCTGCACATTTTAAATCATTTCACCTTCCTTCCCTTCCATTGATAGCTTCCAAATTTACCCAACCAACCTGCGATCAAAGTATATAAAATGTGAAACGGCTGTGCCGGAAAAAACCACCAAAGCAACTTTTGTTTCCCAAAAAATTTTGCAACAGGATAAAGAAATAATAATTCGACAATCGTTTTTACAATAATCGAAATAAGAAATAAATAAAACACTTTTGCAAAAAAGAAAGAGGAAATTCCGAGAATAAAAAGCCATGCATTTAAAAGATACACAAGTAATAAGACTGCTATTATTTTTTTATCCGTGTATTTATCCGCCTTGCTTGCCCAGCGGATTCTTTGATTCATAAAATCCCGAAATGTTTCAGCAGCCTGCGTTTCTACGATCACATCCGGTGATTTTACAAACATAATTTTATCAGGATATATTTTTTGAATTTTATGCATGAGCAACATATCATCGCCGCTCGCGATTTCATCAATTCCTTCAAAACCATTCACTTCATAAAAAACGTTTTTCTCGTAAGCAAGATTAGCGCCGTTGCACATACCATGAAATTTTTTATCAACCGAAGCGCCGGTAATTCCCTGCAACGTCATAAAATCCAGCGATTGAAAAATGCTGAATGCGCGTTTAAAAAATCCTGCTTTCGGATCGGCCGAAGAAAATACAACTGGTAGCGCGATAAATACCGGAGCTTGTTTTTTATAAAAATAAACCAGCGTTTCAAGCCATTGTTGTGGTGCTGTGCAATCAGCATCGGTGGTGACAATTAATTCGCCTTTTGCAAATTTCAACGCGGTTTCAATAGATTTCTTTTTATAAGAATTGATCTTATCATTTCCGGTAAAATCTGCCAGGGAAATTATCCTGATGTTTTCTTGCATAAATGTCTTGATGGTCGGCACTGTCTGGTCGGTTGAATGATCATCTGTAACAATTATTTCAAATTTATTTTGCGGATAAGTTTGCGAGATAAGCGATTTTATACATTTTCCAATATTTTTTTCTTCGTTACGCGCTGCAATGATAATGGACACAAAAGGCAAATCGGTTTCATTCGTCTTTTCTTCAGGGATAAAGTCAGGTATACTTACCCAGCTTTCTCTATAATAAATAATCAGCGCGGCGTATGGAATTAAGAGAAATAGAGTAATGAATATAAAAGTCATGCGAAAATTTAACTGGTGCAGATATACAATTAAATAATACAAAAACAAAACCCGCCTTTTATTTCATACTCAATCCGTGTAAAAGGCGTTTTAAAAGCCGCAATATTTTTGATAAAGTTGCTGCTAAAAATAATTTTTTGATGTCAAAAGGAAACCTTAGATTTGTATAGTTGCATAAACAACTATATGTCAAACAACCAATTTAAAAGAGGTGAACTTTACAGTTTTATTAC
>JBEPVG010000321.1:0-3189 GCA_041691175.1 Chitinophagaceae bacterium | reverse complement strand
GTAGGAAATCCCGATGACCCTAGTGTGATATAACCTCCCGAAGGACCTTGATCAAATCCAATAATGTCAATATTCCCATTTGAAGAAACTCGCTGGAAGGTAATTTGAGTTCCGGGTAATGCATTATAACGGGCGAGTGCGTCATTTGTAGCATTGGAATAAACTGTTGGCAGATTGGTGACAGAAACAGTAATCGTTCTTGGAAGATTTTTAACCAGGTTTGTAGTCCGGTATTGTTCTTCATTTGCAATTAGTAAATTAGGCGAACTGCTAGTCTGTGTAAGGTTTTCGTTGGTAAGGATAATATCGCCTTCCACAAGATAACCGTTACTTACTTTTGTTACATGATCTGTACTAAAACCTTGTGCTGCAATTTGCTGCAAGACAGATTGAGGTACATCCGTTTTGATTGCAATATTTTCCCGCTTACAGGATATCATGAGAAAGCTTAACGAGAAAATAATAAGAAGCAGTTTTGAGATTGTTTTCATAAATTTTTTGTGTTTAGATTGTAAATGATTTGTTAAATATATTGCTTTTATTTACATCATCAAATCTTTATTGAAATTTTTTTTTCCCCACTTTTGTTAAAAGTAATCGGTCAATGTTCAGACAGCTATTTATTTTTATGGTGCTGGTATTTTTCGCTATGAATGTTTATTCACAAAAAGATAGTGACAGTTTATTATTTTACCGCTATTCCAGTCTGCAGCACGCAAATGATTCTGAATATTTTATTTTAAAGGTTGCAGAAAATACACCAGTAAATCTTTTGAATAAATTGATTTTATTATCAGAAAGAGAATTTCCCAAAAATATTTTTATTGTAAATAAGAAATTTAAAAATCAGTTGCGTTTACCGGGAAAGTATTTATTGAAATCAAAATTTGCAAATAACAGCTGGAAATTTTTACCAACTGCTGAAAGAATGCTGGAAAGTACAGACAGCAAAATGAATCACAAGTTTATTTTTCAATTTAAAAATGCAAAATCGGTGCAAAATTTTATGGATGATGCTTCTTTTCTGAAAACAAAAAAGCAAGTTTTTGCATCAGGTAATATCGTTTCATTCGTTTCAAATTTTGATGAAGTTGAAAAAAAATTATTAATAAATAAATATGTTTCTGCCATTGATATTTTGGAGAATAAACCGAAAGAAGAACTGGCAATAAAAGGATTTGATCTTTCGTCAAATCAATTAAATATGGTCCATGCAAAATATCCTTCGTTTCTTGGAGGAGGGCAGCATATTTCAATTAAAGAAAATGATTTTGATACCGCTGATATTGATTTAAAAGGAAGAATAGATCCGTCGCCATTGGCGTCAAAAGAAATCACCAATCATGCAAATTTTATGGCAACTATTATTGCCGGAGGAGGTAATTCAATTTATTATGCATTAGGTGCAGCGCCGGCTGCGTGGATTTCTTCTTCATCTTTTGAGAATGTTTTGCCTGATCCGGATGAGTATTATTTGCAAAATAATATTACCATTCAGAATCATTCTTATGGTACTACTATTGATAATAACTATGGATTAAATGCAGTTGCTTTTGATGAGAGCGCTCATAAAAATGAATCACTGCTGCATGTTTTTTCATCCGGAAATTCTGGTCTTGATACCGGCAAAACCGGCACTTATTCAAATGTTCCCGGCTTTGCAAATATTACCGGCAATTTTAAAATGGCAAAGAATATTTTAGTAGTGGGAGCCGTAGACTCTTTTGGAAACGTCGCGGTTCAAAGCAGCGCCGGTCCTGCTTATGACGGAAGAATTATCCCGCAGCTCGTTGCGTTTCAAATGAATGGAACTTCAGAATCGGCGGCGCTTGCGTCGGGGACAATTGCATTACTTCAGCAATTTTATAAAGAAAAAAATCAGGTGGATTTGCCATCTGCATTAGCCAAGGCAATTTTAATTAATTCCGCGGATGATGTAAATAACCCTGGTCCCGATTTTAAAACAGGTTTTGGAAATATGAATGCGATGAAGGCTATGAATTGTATCAATGAAAATAAAATTTTAAGTGATTCAATCAGCAATGGAATTACTAATTCATTTGATCTTACTATTCCGGAAAATACTTCATTATTAAAAATTACTTTGGTTTGGAATGATACAACTGCTTCCACACTTTCACCAAAAGCATTGATGAATGATCTTGATCTTGAATTGCTTTCAATATCAAAAAATAAAACCTGGAATCCGTGGGTTTTAAATACGTTTCCAAATGAAGATTCATTAAATAAACCCGCTGTTAGAATGCGGGATAGCCTGAATAACCAGGAGCAAATTACGCTGGAGAATCCCGTGGCGGGTAATTATAAAATCAAGGTAATTGGCCATAATATTCTTACCTCGGATCAAAAATATTTTATTGCTTATAGTTTGGATACTGCATTTTATTTTACCTGGCAAAGGCCGGCTGGGGAAGACTTTGCGGAAAAAGGAACTGCAACAATTTTAAAATGGCAAAGTTCATTTACAGGAATTGGAGTATTGGAATATAAATTTATTTCTGACCAAAGTTGGCGGAAAATTGCGGATGTGTATTTATCAAAAAGTAAATTTAGCTGGCTCGTTCCTGATACTATAGCGCATGTTTTATTGAGAATGAAAATTAATAATAGTTATTTTTATTCTGACACATTTTTGATAACTACTTTATTACAACCTAAGACAGGCTTTATTTGTGGCGATTCGATTTTAATTTATTGGGATAAACAAAACGCAATTCAGAATTACCGGATTTATCGTTTGGGCGAAAAATATATGGTGCCATTTAAAAGTGTTAATGACACTTTCGCAGTAATCTTAAAGAGCGATTTGGATAATCATTTTTTGGCTGTGTCACCCGTGTTAGCGGATAACACAACCGGTCCAAAAAGTTATGCTTTTGATTACACTTTGCAGGGAGCCGGATGTTTTATCAATGCGTTTAATGCAAATATTCAGGATAATAAAGCGCAACTTATTTTAGATCTGGGAACGTTAAATAATGTTGAGGCTGTTTCGTTTGAAAAGTCGGACGGAAAAAATTATAAAACGCTTTCTACTTCGCAGTTTCCACAGTTTGAAAACACATTTGATTTTGCCCCTTTAAAATCTGGAATTAGCTTTTTCAGGGCAAAAGTAATTTTGAAAAATGGCCAAATACTTTATTCCTCAGTTGTATCGGTTACTTATAT
>JBEPVG010000320.1:0-3193 GCA_041691175.1 Chitinophagaceae bacterium | reverse complement strand
GAAAAAACCATTTCATTATTTTTAATTCCTTTACCTGAAAGATAAATCCGTATTGTGCTTTCGTCTTCTTTTAATTGCGCATAAGCGCTTTTTAAATCCATTGATTTTCTTGAGTATGAGCCTTTCCATACAATCAAATCGCTTGCAAAATCTTTTTCGGCGGAGCCGGTTACGCTGATCGATTCCATCGCTTTCGACCGCGACTTATAAGCGTTTCCGATAATGAATAATCCGATAATAAATGCCAGGCCGATGATAGCAGCGGTGATGTAGCGCATAAAATTATATTTTTTGGTGAGGGGTTTAAAGATAATCTTTTAAATAAATGAAAAAGTTTTCTAAAGTTATTTAGAAATTATTCCTGTGTCTGCATATCTCCTATCCAGCCAACGATTTCTTCGGTGATTTTAAATTTTGATGTAATTATTTTTCGTGAGATTCGTCGTGTATTTGCAATAGTTTTTGGGAACATAACAGTTAAAACAGGTTTTATTTTTCACAAAAGCCAATTTGAGATCAGCATTTTTCTAATGCCTGAATGATATCAGCTTTTATATCTTCAATATTTTCTAAACCGACCGAAATCCTTATCAATCCTGGAGTTATTCCAACTCTTAACTGTTCATCGCTGGTTAATTTTGCATGAGTGGTTGATGCCGGATGCGAAGCAATGCTGCGTGTGTCTCCGAGATTAGAAGTGAGTGTAAGCATTTGTAATGCATCTAAAAATTTTCTACCGCTTTCGAGTCCTCCTTTCAAATCAAAAGTAATTAAACCGCCGCCGCGTTTCATTTGTTTTTTCGCCACTGCATACATTGGATGTGATGGATGAAAAGGATATTTAATGCTATTTAATTTTGGATGGTTCTCAAGTGCCTTTACCAATGCTTCTGCATTATCACAATGTCGTTGAAGTCGCACATCCAGTGTTTCCAGGCTTTTGCTGAGCAGCCATGCATTGAAAGGAGAAATAGAAGGCCCGGTATTTTTGCAGAATATATAAAGTTGATCAATTAATTCTTTTCTTCCAACCACAATTCCACCCAACACGCGCCCTTGTCCGTCAAGCCATTTGGTTGCAGAATGTAAAACCAAGTCGGCGCCATAATCTGCAGGCTTTTGCAAAAGTGGAGTTGCAAAACAATTATCCACCAATAAAATGACCTGGTGTTTTTTGGCTAATTTGCCCAACCATTCTAAATCTATAATGTCCAAACCCGGATTGGTAGGCGTTTCTACAAAGATCATTTTCGTAGTTGGTTTTATCATCGCTTCCCACGAATCCGGATCATTTAATTCCGCATAAGAATATTCAATGTTCCATCTTTTAAAAAATTTGGTAATAATTGTATGCGTAGAACCAAACACAGAACTGCAACTCAGGAGATGATCGCCGGCGCTTAAAAAAGTCATGAAACAACCAAAGATTGCGCTCATTCCGGATGCAGTAGCAAAGCCGGATTCAACGCCTTCAAGTGCGCACATTTTGTCAATCAATTCTTGTACGTTAGGGTTTTCAAAACGGGAATAAATATTATTATCTAACTCACCCGCAAAAGTGGCGCGCATTTCTTCTGCATTATCAAAACAAAAACTGGAAGTAATAAATAGGGGAGTACTGTGTTCCTTTTCGTTGGTGCGGGGTGTTTGAATACGCACTGCCTGCGTATTTGGATGCTTTTTCATCTCTGAATATTTGAAATAGTTTTTATCCCTTTATCTAAAAAAATAAAGTGATGGTTTAAAATAAAATGGGTGCGAAGATATGAAGCAATGTTTTTTTCGTCTGCATAAATTCTTTACCGACTGAAATTGATTGTTCTAAAAAAAATTTATTCTTCGCTTTCTATTATTGAAAGTATTTAAGTAAGGATGAATTGGAATTATTAGAATTGTTTAAAGTTTCACATAATAATCTTTCAACAATAAATTAAAATTTTTTGTATAATTTTTAGTGTCGCCTTTTATTACTAATTCGCTAGAAATAACCTGGCCCGGCTTTGTTGCAAAAAATAATATCCCACGGAAATAAGAATGATCTCCTGTTTGCTTAATGAGTAGTTCTTCTTTTAAATAAAACTTATTTTCTGCAGCAAGTATTTTAAAATATTCTATCCTGTGGAAGGACAGAAGCACGGCGAAATTTCCATCCACTTCAAGATTGTTTTTGATTGATTGAAGAAGTTCGTTTAACGTTAATCCAACATCATGTTTTGCGATATTTTTATTTTTATTTCCTGATCTTAAATCGTTTTCGAAAAATGGCGGATTAGAAATAATGAGATCATATTTACCTGGAGCGTTCCAGGTTTTTACATCTGCATTAAAAGCCTGTAACTGTCTATTCCAGGGCGATTCAAGAAAATTTTCCTTCGATTGTTTGAATGAGTTTTCATCGATTTCTACCATATCGATAATTGACTGTGTTTTTTGTGCTATCATTAAACTTAATAATCCTGACCCGGAACCAATATCCAAAATTCTTTTTGGTTGAATAATTCTTTTTTCGATTTTATCAGCGATGTATGCGCCAAATAAACAAGAATCTGTGCACACTTTCATGCTGCTTATTCCCTGTTCGATTTTAAATTTTTTGAATTGAAAATATTGATTTGACAAAGGGATGATTGATTTATTGGGTTATCACATTGTTGTTCTTTGTAGTAAACAAATAAATAATAAAGAATCTCATTTACTCCAGGAGTTTTTATCTCTTCAGGCAGTTCTTGCTGAAGGAACAACAGATAAATCCTCAAATGCTGAACTCAGATATTTATAATAAGCCGTGATCGCGATCATTGCTGCATTATCTGTGCAATATTCAAATTTTGGAATGTAAGTATTCCATCCTTCTTCCATTCCTGTTTTTTCAAATGCGCTCCGTAATCCACTATTGGCGCTTACTCCGCCGGCGATGCACACTTCTTTAATCCCGGTTTGCCGGGATGCTTTTTTTAATTTATTTAGTAAAATCGAAACGATTCGCGATTGAATGGATGCACAAATATCTGGCAGATTTTCATTCACAAAATTCTCATGTTTTATTTTTTCATCGCGAATGAAATATAAAAAGGAAGTCTTTAATCCACTGAAACTAAAATTCAGATCATCAATTTTTGGCTCAGGAAATTTATATTTATTTGCGTCACCTTCTTTTGCATATTTATCAATTAATGGGCCTCCGGGATAAGGC
>JBEPVG010000319.1:0-3203 GCA_041691175.1 Chitinophagaceae bacterium | reverse complement strand
GCAAAGGGGTTGCCAACAATAAGTTTGTTCCATCAAATGGGTTTTTATTAACGGTCCTTAATCGGCAATATATTGACACACTTTACTGGCCCGAAATTCCATATTATAAAATAATGACGGCTTTACCAGGCCATAAATATCTTTTTAATTTCCAGGGTATTATCAGTGTGGATGCTACTGATGCTACCGGCGGCGCCAATGAAACTGATTATTATAAACCGGGACCAAAAACCAGCCTCATTAAATTAATTCAGCCAGTTGAAATTAATGAGAACGGCTTGCCACAGGATCCTTCCAAAATCACTTATTTCGGATATTGGATGGACTTACGCATTGCCGATCTGCTTCCGTTTGATTATCATCCATGAGAGAAAAAAGCAAAATCAAACTCTGATTTTACAGTAAAGCAACAATTATTTATAATTCCTGTTCTACTTGTTCCAGTTAAAAATCGTTGCAACTCAAAATAATCTGCAGTAAATACATCTTATCCAAAAGGAGAAGAAGACAGTCTGGTTAGTCTGCCCAAATGAATTTATTGAATGGTAAACATTTGTGGCAATTTGTGTAATTGGCGGTTACAAACATATTGCGAAGCAAATAAGAAAATTTCATCCTACATTTGCGCAACAAAATTTTTATAAACCCTAATGAAGGTTTTAATAAAAAACGCAACTGTTCTTTCTCCCTTCTCTCCTTTTCACGGAAAAATTAAAAGTATTTTTATTGATAATGGCATCATTTCAAAAATTGATGATGACATAAATATTGATGCTGATGAAATAATCAATGTAAAAAACCTTTGTGTATCAATCGGCTGGATGGATTGCTTCGCCAACTTTTGCGACCCGGGAGAAGAATATAAAGAAACCATCGAAAGCGGTGCAAATGCCGCTGCCGCCGGCGGTTTCACAGAAGTAATGCTTATTCCAAATACAAACCCCGTGGTGTCTAACAAAAGCCAGGTTGAATATATCATTCAAAAAAGCAAATCTCTGGCAGTAACGATTCACCCGATTGGAACGATAACCAAAAATGCTGAAGGAAAAGAATTGAGCGAAATGTTTGACATGTTTAATTATGGTGCGATTGCCTTTTCTGATGGCATAAATCCGGTCCAGTCTTCGGGCATTTTGCAAAAATCTTTGGAATATATTCTCGCCATTGAAGGAACAATTATACAATTGCCTGATGATAAAAGTATCGGCGCACATGGCCTGATGAATGAAGGAGCAATTTCTACAAAATTAGGCCTGCAAGGAAAGCCCGCATTATCTGAAGAGTTAATGGTGGCAAGGGATATAGAACTGGTAAGATATACGAATTCTAAAATCCATTTTACCGGAATATCTACTGAAAAGTCTTTAGAATTAATTGCAGCAGCAAAAAAGGAAAATCTTCGTGTGTCCTGCTCCGTTAGTCCTTATCACTTATTTTTTTTTGATGAAGACTTGTACGATTATGATACGAATTTAAAAGTAAATCCACCTTTGCGTACAAAAAAAGATCGGGACGCTTTGAGAAATGGAATCAAAACCGGCGTCATAGATTTTATCGCATCACACCACCAGCCACAGGATTGGGATCATAAAGTTTGTGAATTTCAATATGCAAAAAATGGCATGGAAACATTGGAAAGTGTTTTTGGCGCAGCTCAAATTAGCGACGTTGCCACAGAAACATTTGTAAAAATGCAAACAGAAAATATTCGTAAAATCTTCAACCTCCCTGCTCCTTTAATTGATGAAGGGGAAAAAGCAAACCTCACTTTATTCATTCCTGATGAAGAATATCTTTTTGAAGAAAAAAATATTTTTTCAAAAAGCATAAACAATGCTTTCATTGATAAAAAACTGAAAGGAAAAGTTATTGGAATATTTAATAAAGAGAAGTTATTTTTGTCCGAAAGATTTACCTAGATTTAAATAAAACTAAACTTATTATGGAACAAACTGTAACGACCTCAACTACCAAAGGAGTTGTAATTTCTTTAATTCTGATCATAGTAGCGCTGGCAACTTATTTCCTTAATTTTGATGCCAGCAGCGGCGCCCAATATGTAAGTTATGTAATTTACATAGCTGGGATTATTTGGTCTGTATATATTTATGGCAAACAGATTGATCACAATTCCACTTTTGGAAATTATTTTGCTCATGGATTTAAAGTTGCCGCATTAGTTACTGCGATAATGATTATTTATGTAGTCATCTTCGTCAACCTCTTTCCTGACATGAAAGAAAAAGGAATGGAAGCGGCCAGAAAAAACATGGAAGCAAAAGGAAAAATGACTCAAGAGCAAATAACGCAGGCGCTTACTTTTACAAAGAAATTCTTCATGGTTTTTGCGATAGGAGCCACGCTGGTTGGCTATCTGATCTTCGGCGCTCTTGCCTCATTGATTGGTGCCGGGATAACTAAAAAAAATCCCCATACTTTTGAAGGATAAATCAATATAATTTTTTTTAAAATGGATATTTCTGTAGTTGTTCCTCTTTATGATGAAGAAGAATCTTTACCCGAACTGGAGGTCTGGATCAGGCGTGTAATGGAAGAAAACAATTACAGCTACGAGATCATATTGGTCGATGACGGAAGTACTGATGATTCATGGCGTGTAATCGAAGAATTGCATCAAATAAATTCATTGGTAAAGGGAATAAAATTCCAAAGAAATTATGGCAAAAGCGCGGCATTGAATGAAGGTTTCAAGATCGCGAAAGGCGATGTGGTCATTACGATGGATGCAGATTTACAGGATAGTCCAAATGAAATTCCAGAGATGCGTAAAATGGTGCTGGACGAAGGTTATGACATTGTAAGTGGTTGGAAAAAAAAGAGATTCGACAGTACACTTTCAAAAAATTTACCTTCCAAATTATTTAATGCGGCCACGAGAAGAGCGAGTGGAATTTATTTGCACGATTTCAATTGCGGGCTAAAAGCATACAAAAATAAAGTGGTGAAAAATATAGAAGTTTATGGTGAAATGCATCGCTACATTCCTTTGATTGCAAAATGGTCGGGCTTCAAAAAATTCGGCGAAAAGGTAGTGGAGCATCGTCCACGAAAATATGGTATTACCAAATTTGGCTGGGATCGATTTATAAATGGATTTCTTGATCTGGCATCCATAATGTTTGTCGGAAAATTCAGGAAAAATCCAATGCATTATTTTGGTTTATGGGGAACACTCACTTTCC
>JBEPVG010000318.1:0-3210 GCA_041691175.1 Chitinophagaceae bacterium | reverse complement strand
ATGCTATATAAAGTAGTAAAACATTCCGGTCATAACGCAATCCAGTTGGCATAACAAAGACGATGTAGTTAACGTGAAACTGATCCAATATCTAAATCATAAAAAAGGTAAACTTGTTTCAGGGTAAGACAAATGGATAAAATCATCAATAAAAAAAGAACCGAACAAATATTAACTCAGACAAGCCAAAATATAGTTTTTCCGTATTCTGTTGAAACGTCTTGTTGGTTCGAATTGTAACTGATGTCGACCGTCTCCTAATTTCTCCTTTCGGTAAAAAATCAATTATCTATTTTCTGGCTTTTCAGAGTTTTGAAAAAGCTTTTCGTAAAATCAAATTAAGATATCGAAAATCAGGAGTGATATTTTTTTTGAGAAAAAGGAGAAAGAGATAGGCTCTCGCAGATACAGAAGTTGGCATCAGTTGTAAGTGACAACTTTACCCAATGCAGGCGCACATAAAATACAATTCCATGGCGCAAATAACCTCCTTTTTGACGCTTTTACACCTTAATGATTTCACGTTTAAGAAGTAGATTTGAATCACAAAAAAAAATAAAAATCAATGGCACTTATCAATCCTCACATTAATTTCAACGGAAATGCCGAAGAAGCGTTTACCTTTTACAAATCCGTATTTGGAGGTGAATTCGCGACAATTATGCGTTTCAAAGACCTGGCAAGTGCTGAATCTCCTGTAGAAGAAAAAGAAGCAAATAAAATAATGCATATCGCTTTACCAATTGGTAAAAACATTTTAATGGGTAATGATGTTCCCGAAAGTATGGGTCGAACAAACGAAAATGAAAACAGAAGTAAAATCTCAATTAGTGCAGAAAGCAAAGGAGAAGCCGACAGATTATTTACCGGACTTTCAGCAGGAGGACAAATAGAATTTCCTATTTCCGACAGTCCATGGGGTTCCTATTTTGGCATGTTCAGAGACAAATACGGCATTGAATGGATGGTAGATTTTGACCCAAATTATAAAGGGCAAATTTAACGGGAGAAACAGCGAACGGCTGACAGCAGTTTGGCAAAATAGAAGATTATACCCTAAATCGAATATTCGGCATTCTGATAAACGTTTGTGCTAAACTAAAGATTTCTATTTGTAAGACGGCCACTTCGCGAGGCCGCAATCCGTTAGACAGAATTGTAAAATGAAAACTCCATCGTCAAAGGATGCACAAATAAAAAAAACTAATTATGAGAAAGGTGATAGCAGCAATAAATATGACTATTGACGGGTTTTGCGATCATACATTAATAGCTGCTGATGAAGAAATACATCAACATTATGCTGATCTTTTAAGTAACGCCGGGGTTCTTCTCTATGGGAGAATAACCTATCAACTCATGGAATACTGGCGACCTTTTGTAGAAAATCCTTCCGGCGAAAAATCAATGGACGATTTTGCAACTGTAATGAACAAAACCCCGAAAATTGTTTTTTCTCATACGCTTAAAAATGTAGATTGGAAAAGTGCAAAGTTGGCAACCCGACCGCTGGAAGAAGAGGTCCTGGAACTTAAACAGCAGTCGGGAAAAAATATCCTGGTCGGCAGTCCCGGCTTGATTGTAGCGTTAACGAAACTGAATCTGGTAGACGAATATCAACTTTGCGTTCACCCTGTCATCGCAGGAGGCGGTTTGCCATTATTTAAAAACATAAGTGACAAGATTATTCTTAAATTGAAAAAGACAAAAACATTTATTGGCGGCGCTGTAATCCTTTACTATGAAGCGAAAAGCGAATGATAACAACGAACCCCTACCGCTACAAGCCCCAACGTTATCCATCAAAAACTGTCAAAAATAATCTCAAACGAGCCAAAATATAGTTTTCCCGTATTCATTGGAATATGTTTTCCAATAATCAATTTAAAATATCGAAAATCAGGAATGATATTTTTTTGAGAAAAAGCCGGGATAGCTAGCAATTTCGGAGATACAAACGTTAGGGCAAATTCTAAAAATTATATCCCAATTTCTATCTTTCATACCGGTAAGCATTAATAATAATACAGCCTGGATGACTTTTTTTAAACTCAAGCATAGTGGAAGAACTTACCGGCGGCAAGGTGATGGCTTTTAAATTTTGAAAACCATCCAGCATGGCCAAACTTCCTTTATAACTGGTTTTTTCAAGGTCGATAAACTGAAGCCCGGGCATTTGTTTTAAAAAATCAAGATTGGAAATTCGACATTCGCCAGCGATAATTGACAGCTCATTTTCTTCAATGACCAATTTTTTTAATTTTGTCAACTTAGAAAGATCAGGAATTTGTTTGCAGCCTTTGATATACAGCTCTTCCAAATTTTCTAAACCTGAAACCTCGTCAGCGCTCACCACTTTTGACCCAACCGTTAACCTTCTTAAATTAACCAAATTTTTTAATGGCGCAAGGTTGGTAACCCCGCTGTTACTACAATTCAATTCCTGTAAATTAATAAGGTCCTTTATTGGCTCTAACGATTGTAAGGCATTGGAAGAACATTGTAATATTTCCAAGCCTTTGAAATAACGTAATGATTCCAGGTCTAAAAGTTGTTTCTTAACCGAGATGTTATACCCTACACCACATTCATTAATGATCAACACCTTCAGGTTGGGAAATTTTTTAAGTGGCGTAAGATCACCTGGGCCGTTTACCATATAAATCTTATCGAGGCCGGCTAAAGTTGCAAGATCTATTTTGTCATTCAACACTACATAATTTGTTCGCAGTGCTCTTTTATAAAAATCATAATAACCCAGGCTAAATTTTTTCATCTCAGCAAAATCATGCAGCGATTTATTCATCTCAGAATAAGGCTCTTCGCCTTCGCTGTTCATCCTGTTCATATAATCTTCCTGAACTGAGTAGATATTTGAGTGCTGTTTTTGAAAGTTTTGATTGATGATAAAAATAGTTTGCCATTCTTTACTTAATCCATCCCACCACACTTTATCAACAGGCGTTTCGGCTGGTTTAACTTTTTTAGCTTTTTTAGCAAATGAATTATAAAAAAATAGTAAACCCGCTAACATCATTATTGAAATGAAAATTTTTATTGCCATTATTCTTTATATTTTTCAAAAAACCCGGTGCCGATCCTTTCCCTGCTTAAATGGAAGTTCTTTTAGCGCCATTTTTTTTAAAATTATTTTGAAAATAAACAGTTATTTTATGTGAAGAAACCGGCGGTAGTTATTAAGTAGCAGAC
>JBEPVG010000317.1:0-3215 GCA_041691175.1 Chitinophagaceae bacterium | reverse complement strand
TTAAAATAATTCTTATTTCAGCAAAAGAATGAGAATCCAGTATAGTAAACGAACAAATTTCCGATTTTTATATTCCGGTAATTACGCCACCGCTTAATCTGTTGGAATCAATTTTTTCAGCAAACCAGTAAATTCATTTCTCGAAATAAATTCTGCCCCGAGACTTTCAAGGTGCGGTGTATAAATCTGGCAATCTATTAACTCGATACCATTTTTTTGTAAAATTTTAGCCCAATTAATGAAAGCAAATTTGCTCGCATTACTTTTATTGGCGAACATGCTTTCTCCAAAAAAAACCTTTCCCATCAATACTCCATAAAGCCCGCCAACCAATTCGTTGTTTTGCCATGCTTCTGCGCTGTGTGCAAACCCTTTTTCAAATAAATTATTGTATGCACTTTCTATTTCATAACTGATCCATGTTCCCGGATCATCATTCCTTTTTGCCAACCCGCAATTATGTATCACCTGGGGGAAATCCTTATTCACGCTGAATTTGAAAAGATGTTTGTTTAAAACATTTCTCATACTATGACTGATTTTTATTTTATCGGGGAAGAGAACAAAACGAGGATCGGGGGAATACCATTGAATAGTTTCACCTGGATTATACCAGGGGAAAATTCCTTTCTTATAAGCGGTTAATAAAGTACCAAAAGAAAGATTTCCACCAGTTGCAAGAAGGCCATTTTCATCGGCTGAATTTATCTCAGGAAAATCATAAATAATCTCTTCATCCAAACTATGGAAAATTAAAAATTAATGAATATTGAAATGGTTATCTTTTAGAAAGTTCTTCTACTGTGGCGCCAATGCCTCGCTCCGTGATCGAGTCGCACATGGGTTTCAGCGTATTATAAGAGCCTTCTTTTACAGCATATTTTCCTTTTGTATGAATGATCATTGCTGATTGTTCGGCCTGCTCAGCTGTATGGCTACAAACTTCAATCAAAGTGTCTATCACCCATTCAAAAGTATTTACCTCATCATTCCAAACAACCAATTGACAATTGTTGCTATCGTCAGTCATCATTTCAGCCTGATCTGATTCAATTTTAAAAGGTGCTGTTGTGTTCATAATTAATACTTACGATTAATACTTACGCAAAATTACAATATAAAAGTTTTAAACGCTGTGGCTACTCCAGGGTTGCATGAAAAATATAATCGGGCAATTTTAATTTTAAATACTTTTCTATTATTAAAAAAGATTACTTTTTTTAATAATAGAATGATGGAGCTTGTAAGGAGGCTAACAGGTTTATCTTTCTACTTCAAAACATTTTTTCGGCTACTTCTTTATCATGACCATAAATATCATCTCTGAAATTAAGAATCCCGTTTTGATCAACCCATGCAGTGTAATAAGTGATGAAAACAGGTACAGGGTTATTTAATTTTACAGATTGTTCCTCGCCACTGTTCATTGCTTCATTTATTTTTTCCGGCGTCCATTTGTTGTTATCTTTTAATAGATAATTGGCCATTTTCTCAGGATCAGCAATGCGGATACAACCATGGCTGTAAGCCCTTACATCTTTATGAAAGAGCTCTTTTGCAGGCGTGTCATGCAAATAAATATTAAAGGAATTTGGAAATAAAAATTTTACTTTTCCTAATGAATTTTCTTTCCCCGGTTTCTGCCGAACAACCGGCAAGCCACCTGCTTGTCCAGTAATTTCCATATTATGTTCATCAAGATAATTTTGGTCCGAATCCATGCCTGGCACAATTTCTTTTTTCACAATACTGGGCGGCACATTCCAGTAAGGGCTGAAAACAATGGTGGTCATCAGGTCGGAAAAAAGAGTAGTGTTGTGACCATCTTTTCCTACAACTACAGGCATGGAAAAAACTATATTTTTTCCATTATATACGTGTAAAATAAACGCAGGAATATTTACTTCGATTAACCTACCTTCAGGCTCCTGGGGAAGCCAGCGCATCCGGTTCATGTTGATCAGAATTTGTTTGATTCGGTCAATTACCGGCACATTCATTAATTTAATTAATTTGCTATTTAATTTGCCGTCAGGCGTAAACCCAAATCTTTTCTGGAAACTCTTTATTCCATTTTCCAGCGTTTCATCATAAATATCAGAAGTATCATTTACAGCAATATCACCGGTTGCCATTAATATTTTTTTCATGATAAGTACCTGGGATGAAGATTTGTTTAATTTAAAATCCTTGTTATTGATTTTTCCAATGGCAGGCCAGCCGCCACTTTTTGCTATTCCCACATATTTTTTCAACTGATCGGAAAGTAATTTATAGGATTGATTAATGTCTCCGAAATATTTATCGTCTTTATGTTTTTTATTCAATAAAGAATCAGCAAGCTTGATCGGATCTTGTTTTTTGAAAGGAATGAAGCGTTCTAATTCTTTTCGTTTCACATACCCTTTTTGAAAATTTGAGCGGGAATATTTTATCAGCTTTTCAGTTAAAAGTAACTCAGTATTCAGGATGGATTTGTCACTTGTTGAAACTGTCAAATTGGTATCCGTCATCAAATCATTCATTTTATTCTCAAGCTTTTTCTGGCTGGAAGAAGTGTCGCCAATAAAATTTAAAAGGCTTGAAAAGCCCATGGCCTGCTCGGATAAACCGCCTGAAGAAAACCAGGCATATTCATAATTGCGTGTGTTATAAAAACTGATCATACCACGCGAAATAGAGTCAGGAATTGCATTGTCGCCAATATACTTTACCACGTCATTGCTGTCTAAAAACAGATCGTTATAAGCATTGCTTTTTGTAATACTATAATCTCTTTTGCTGATTTTCTTTTCTTCCTTTTTTTCTTTTTTTTCAGAGTTATTACACGAGGAGAATAGGATGGTTGCAATAGCGATAATCGCAATAATTTTTTTCATAATCAGTTCCCTTTACAAATGATATGCCGATTCATTATTTAGTATTGTTGAAAGGATAATCAAATTCCGTTTGACTTTAATTTTCCTGTAGAATTCGTTTATAGTAAAGCAATAAATAGTTCGAATTTTAGGTTTCTTTTGACTTATAAAAAATTTCTTTCTTTATTGGTATATACGGTTATTAATAAACTTATAATTGAATCCTCAATTTATTGTTTCAAAATGAACAGCATCAACTGATTTATAATTACAATGATGGCAAAAACCGCTGCCAGTATTGTCTCATTGTATTTTGTGGATAGTGAAAACCAAAATAAGCAAATGCAACAAGCATGG
>JBEPVG010000316.1:0-3188 GCA_041691175.1 Chitinophagaceae bacterium | reverse complement strand
AGATGTATATAAGAGACAGGAAATGATCATAATAGCCAAAAACTACTTTATGAAAAGTTTTATGGCTATGCTTTAAAGATCGCATTTCGCTACGTTTTCGATTATGACCTGGCTACAGATATAACGAATGACGGATTTGTAAAGGTCTTTAAGAACATTGACCGATTTGAATGCAACAAACCCGGGCAGGAGGAGCAAATGCTGCTTGGGTGGATTAAAAGGATAATTGCCAATACGGCTATTGATGAATTGAGAAAAAACAAAAACAAACATATTCCGCAGGATTTGCCGGATTATGTTTGGGAATCGAAAGAAACCGGGGAATCGTCAGACATGCTGGTTTTATACAAAGAGTTGATAGGATATATAAGAATGTTGCCCCCATCATACCGCTCAGTATTTAATCTGTACGTGATTGATGGATTTTCACACCAGGAAATAGCAAATACACTGGGAATTTCAGTAGGCACATCCAAATCAAGCTTATCTAAAGCCAGGCATTCTTTGCAAAAATTTTTGCATAAGGATTTCAGTGAAATTGAAAAATAAAAATGGACGAGAATAAACTATATAGCGACGATTTATTTAAAAATGCCGGGGGAAATTACCCGTTGAATACTGATAATTCAAACTGGCAGGAAGTTTTTGGAAGAATAAAATCACCGGAAAATGCACCACCTACGGTTTTTTCAAATTCTCCTCAAATTCTTAATGGGCGTTATGCCTGGCTTTTATTATTGCTTTTGATCCCCGCAGGAATCTGGATGGCAAATAATTTCAAGAAAAATCAAAATGAAAAAGCGGAGGCTTCAAAAACCAAATTACCAACACCAATGAATGATTTAGTAAAACCTGTAGATCCTGTATTGCCACCAGTTCAAAATAATGAAACAGGCACTTCAAAGAATTCAGCAGGAAATATTAATACAAAAAATAGCAACATTAACTCTAAACAAGATTTCATTTCCCCTTCAGAAACATTGAGCGAAAATGATGTGACTGTTTTAAATAATGATGACCAGGCTCAGCAATACCATCCTTACGTTGCCGGGAAAACAATTGCGCTCAATAATTTTGATAAAATTAGTTCAAAGAATGTTTCGCTTAAAGACTTACATACTCCTACACCTTTAAATTTAATAGAACCTGCAAATAAAGAGAATGATATACCGCTTGCTAAAAATGATAATGCGATCAACGAAAATATAAATTCAAAACGCACTGCCATAAAATTAAAAACGAAAGAGCGTTTTTATCTTGCTATTGCCGCTGGGCCATCATTTTCATCCGTAAAAAGTCAATCCATACCAAAATCCGGTTATTCTCTCGGCATGTTATTGGGTTATAATGTCAATAAAAACATTAATATTGAAACCGGTGTTTTGTTTGTCAAAAAATATTTTAAAGCTGATGGTAAAGAGTTTAGTAAGGACAATATCAAAATACCAGTGGGCACAAGCATTATTAGCCTGGATGGTGCAGCTAATATAACCCAGGTTCCATTGAATGTGATATATAAATTCAATTCAAAAAAATCATCCAACTTTTTTGTTTCGGCCAATCTTATTACAAATGTTATACATCGTGAAATGTATAATTATAAGCTAAGCGGCAATCAATCATTCGATCAACTTACAAGATCATATAAACAAGGATCCGATAATTTGTTTTCCAATTTATCCATTGGTGCTGGTTATACAAATAATTTAGGCAGGGATTGGAAACTGAGTGTAGAACCATATTACCAGTTACCATTGAGTGGAATTGGCCTGGGGAAATTGCGAATACAAACTTTTGGTATTAATCTTAAAATTTCAAAAACAGTACAGAATAAATAGTTGTGTTCCCGGTTTTTTGTTTGACGACAAATCTTTTTTGAGGGGGATAGATGAGTTGTCAATGCCAGGCAGAAATGCCTGGCTTTTTTTTGAAAATTTTTTATATTTAAAAAAAAATTATCTTTCCTTTTTAAACAAAAGAATGTTCCGAAAAGAAATTGGGAAAAGACTTGAAAATAAAAACCCTTCCTTTCGTTTGAGGGGAAAGGAAGTAATGCGCGTAGAAGCTTTTAGTGATGCGGTTTTTGCATTTGCAGTCACACTATTGATTGTTTCCCTCGAAGTACCAAAAAGTTTTGAAGAACTGCTCGTAACCATGCGGGGATTTTTTGCTTTTGGCATCAGCTTTCTTTTATTAATGATCATCTGGTATGAACAAAATGTTTTTTTCAGGCAATACGGCATGCATGATTTGATTACGATCGCGCTGAATTGCACGCTTATATTTTTGGTGTTATTTTATGTGTATCCTTTAAAATTTCTCTTCACATTAATTTTTAGCGACCAGATCTATGGAGTTGGAAAATCGCCTTTCATAATGGAACAAGGTGATATGGGAAAATTGATGTCAGTATATGGCCTGGGTTTTATGTCTATTTACCTGCTATTCTTTTTTATGTATTTACACGCGTATAAAAATAGAAAATTATTGGATTTGAATGCGCTGGAATTATATGATACAAAAACAAGATTGTATAAAAATTTGATCATGATTAGTATTGGGCTTATCTCTATTTTTTTAGCGCAAACCCTTTCAGATCAAAGCGTAGGTTTATCCGGACTTTCCTACTTTTTAATTGGCCCGGCCTTATCCATTTATTTTAGTTATAGGGGGAAAAAGAAAAGGTTATTGGGATTTGAGTAAATTTGAAATCAGTAATTTTCGTTGAATCTACTTTTTTTCTTACTTTTAATCATGTCGTTTCATTCTTTATTAAATAAGCGTACAAGAGTTTATTTGGCTAATAAATTACCTGCCAGAAAAAGTTTACAGCATGGAAAGATTCGGCTGCATGCCAATGAAAATGGTATTGGATCACCAACATTAAAATGGTATAATCGTTTTACAAATGCAGATGATTTAATGCAATTAAAGTCTGCCATCACAACCATTAAAAAAACGTCGCTGCAAAATATTTATATTTCAGCAGGACGGTTTTCAATTTTCGATGCATTGGTTCGGAGCTTTTGTGAGCCTGGCGAAGACAACATTATTTTTTGCACACCTGCACCCAATGAAACCATTGAAATTACAAAATTTAATGGAATAGATTTTCAAATCATTCCATTAACATCCAATCAACAATTGGATATGATTCATTTGGAAAATGTGGTGAATGAAAAAACAAA
>JBEPVG010000315.1:0-3231 GCA_041691175.1 Chitinophagaceae bacterium | reverse complement strand
GGCATATATCACATCATTTGCTTACATCTTTTTTATATAAATTGATTAAATTAATTTGACAAATGAGTATTCAATTAATAATTAAATAAATTTTAAAATACGATTCATCACCTTAATTAAATCTCAATTTATAAAAACAAAATACGGGTTATTTGTTGGTTTACTGTGTAACCAATAATGAACAGATATCCATACTAACGGCGAAGCATACACGAAAATATTTCTAAATGTAAAACGGATATTCTTCACTCCCGTAAAATATGATGTTTATTTGAAAAGTGAAAAAATTGAATTAATTTTCTAAATCTTTTTACTAAAACTTAAATCAAATGAACACAGAAATTCTGCAACAAATTAACTGGCTTGCCGTGCTGGTGGCTGGTTTGGCTTATTTTCTTCTTGGCGCAATTTGGTATACAACTCTTTTTGGCAAAAAATGGCAATCGTACAACAGAGCTTTGATGAATGATCCAAGCGCAAAAAAAGGAACTGCAGGCATTATGATTGTCTCTTTTATTTTAATGCTTGTTTGCGCATTTGGGCTTTCTTTAATTGTGACCCGTTTGAGTTTAACCGGTTGGAAAGTGGGATTAAAACTTGGCCTATTAACGGGAATTTGTTTTGCTGCAACAGCCGTTCATATCTCTTATATTTATGAAAAGAGACCGCTTGGGCTTCATCTCATAAATGGGCTGTATAATGTGATTGGAAATATTATTGCAGCAATGATTATCGCTTCGTGGCGGTAAAAAAATTTTTAAACATGGAAAATGATTTATTGGATATTTAATCTATAAATCATTTTTTGTGTTATTCACTAACTTTTGAAATCTTTAAAACGTTGGTTGGAAGATGCATTGAAACTGGCGTACTGCCTGTGTTTACTACTACATCGCCATTTTTTAGAAATCCTCGTTCTCTTAGAATCCCTATTTGATCAGAGAAAATACCATCAAGACTTTCTTCTTCGTCATAAAAAATAGCGCGAACACCCCAACTTAAACTCAACTGATTGATCAGGCTTGGTTTTTTACTAAAAATATATAGAAGAGATTTTGGCCGGTAACTACTCAACATAAAAGCAGTATATCCGCTCTGTGTCATTCCAATTAATGCATCCGCATTTACATCCTGAGCGATTTTGCAGGCGCTGTAACAAATAGCATCACTTAAGAAAGAAGGTGAATGAGGCTGGGGAGCAAGAATATCATCGCGGTTATAATCATACGCGGTTTTTTCTATTTCCATAATTATTTTGCTCATCGTTTGTATCACTAATGTTGGATAATTTCCGGTAGCCGTCTCTCCGCTCAACATTAGCGCATCTGCACCTTCCAAAACGGCGTTTGCAACATCTGTGATCTCACTCCTGTTTGGTTTTATTCTGTCCATCATGCTTTCCATCATTTGTGTAGCGACGATCACTGGTTTGGCACGATGCATGCATTTGCGAATAATTTCTTTCTGAATAAGCGGCACTTTTTCTATAGGCAGTTCAACACCCAGATCACCGCGCGCAATCATAATACCATCGCTTTCAAGAATTATGTCGCGGATATTCGTAACTGCCTCCGGTTTTTCAATCTTTGCAATTACTTTCGAAGAACTATTTCTTTTCTTTAAAATATCTTTAAGGTCGATAATATCTTTTACTTCACGAACGAACGAAAGCGCAATCCAGTCTACGTTTTGTTCAATAATAAAATCAAGATCGTTTAAATCTTTTTCTGTAAGTGCCGGCAAAGATATTTTCGTATCGGGGAGATTTAAACCTTTTTTTGAAGAAAGAATTCCTCCAATTACCACTTTTACTTCTACATTATTATTGGCAAGTATTTTAGTCACTTTCACTTCCAGTTTTCCATCATCAATCATGATCAGGTTTCCGGGAATAACATCTTTGTGCAAATCAGGATAGCTTACATAAATTTGTTCTTTCGTGCCAATACATTTTGTGTTGGTAAAAGTTAATTTCTCCCCTGGATTTATTTGAAGGGCGTTATTTTCAATTTCTCCGACTCTTAATTTAGGTCCTTGCAGATCAGCAAGAATGGCAATATTGAAAGGAAGTGTATCGTTTATTTTTCTGATGATCTGGATAATTCTTGCTTTATCTTCCTGGCTTCCATGAGAAAAATTTAAGCGGAAAACATTAACGCCTGCTTTTACCAACTCTACCATTGCATCAAAATTATCGCAGGCAGGCCCAACAGTTGCAACAATTTTTGTTCGTTTTATAGAATGATCGAAACCTGCTTTTTTATCCATTCCTTTATGCAGGTATTTACTAATGTTTTTTGACATTTACTTTTATAATTTTAGTTTAAAGCATTTGGTATTTACAATTCATTACTATGGTCAACTTGATAATATTTTTACAATTTTCATCCAGTCTTCGCTTAGTTTTTGTTTCTTTTTTACAGCCTGATCGAGCGGAATATAATGCATTTTGTTATTAACGATTCCTACAAAAACATTGTATCTTCCTTCCAACAAACATTCTACTGCTGAATATCCCATCCGGCTGGCGATCAATCTGTCGAAACAGGTAGGTGATCCTCCACGTTGAATGTGTCCAAGAATTGTTACTCTTACTTCCTGATCGGGGATTCTTTCTGTGATTACTTTTCCTAATTCAACCGCACCAAAAGATTCACCTTCGGCAACTACGATTATATTCACTAATTTTTTGCGGCCATGTTTTTCCATTAGCGTATTTATCACGCCTTCAACATCTGTTTTTTGTTCAGGAATTAATATATTTTCTGCACCTGTAGCAATGCCACTATGCAAGGCTATATACCCTGAATCGCGACCCATCACTTCAATAATGAATAGCCTGTCATGTGCGTCAGCAGTGTCTCTTACCTTGTCTATCGCTTCCACCGCCGTGTTCACTGCTGTATCAAAACCAATCGTAAAATCGGTGCCGGCAATATCTTTATCAATCGTGCCGGGAAGCCCGATGCATGGAATATCATATTCATGACTAAATATTTGTGCTCCGCGAAAGGAACCATCTCCTCCAATAATTACAAGACCATTGATTTCATGTTGCTTCAAACTTTCGTACGCTTTCCTTCTTCCCTCGACTGTATAAAATTCTTTGCATCTTGCGGTTTTTAAAATGGTTCCGCCGCGTTGAATAATATTGGCGACGCTCTTACTTTCCATTTGAAAAATATCGTTATCAATCATGCCCATATATCCGCGCATGATGCCATAAACTTC
>JBEPVG010000314.1:0-3232 GCA_041691175.1 Chitinophagaceae bacterium | reverse complement strand
TTCAATATTGCGGATACTTCTGTTTCCGTTGGGGTGATCTGTATTCTTTTTTTTAGAGGACGTTTTTTTAATTCAATTCAGGAAAATCCGGATCCAAATACTGCCATTCCATTAGAGAATAATTAACTTATTGGACAAAAGGCCTTGACCAATTTTATTATCTTTGCTCACTAAATTTTTTAAGTGAAAAAGAGAACGGTTTTTTTTATTATTTGTCTTGTTGTTATCGCTGACCAGGTTCTTAAAATTTATGTAAAAACACATTTCTACGCGGGTGAATCCCATGCCGTTTTGGGTAATTGGTTTCAATTATATTTTATTGAAAATGCGGGTATGGCCTATGGATGGAAGTTTGGTGGAGAATTCGGAAAAATGGCACTTACTTTATTTCGTTTGGCTGCAGTGATATTTGGCATTTTTTACATCAAAAAAATTATTGAAAAAAAATACAATCGTGGTTTCATAGTTTGTGTAGCATTAATTTTTGCCGGCGCATTGGGAAATTTGATAGACAGCATGTTTTATGGAATGATCTTTCAAAATAGTAGTTTGATGCTCTTTAATGTTGCAAAGATTTTTCCGGTCCATGGATATTCAGGATTTCTTCATGGAAATGTAGTGGACATGCTTTATTTTCCAATTATTCATACCCGTTTTCCGTTGTGGTTTCCCTTTTGGGGAGGACAGAATTTTGATTTTTTCAGCCCAATATTTAATTTAGCAGATGCTTCTATTTCTACCGGAATCATTGCTATTTTTGTTTTTCAAAAAAGGTTTTTTAAAACAACCTCTTCAAAGATTCCTCAATTAGAAAAAGAAACGGTGATAAAAGATAATGTACAGATTTCTTAAAAGGACTTTTTAAATTTAATCCGCATTTATGAAATTCTTCAAATTTTCTTTTTATATTTTAGTTGTTGCTGTTTTATTTAATTCATGCAAAAAGGAATATAGTTCAGAGCATCTTTTAGCTCCTATAGGCAGCTGGGAATTTAGAGAAGGAAGTATGTATTCAGGATATTTAGATAATTTTCATAAGTCTACAGGGATCGGTTCCAATGCGCAGGTTCTTTCAGGAAAGACTTTTGATAACACTCAATCCTTTGAGTTAAAAATAATTACTGACTCTTTAAAGACAGGTACTTTCAGAGCTTCCCAATCGCAATGCTCTTTTTTATTTTCATCCGGCGGCAAAACTATTTATGCAGCGAACGAACTGATTGGTGAATTTATAGTAACCATAACTTCAATTGGCAGCATCTCTATTACAGGCACTTTTTCAGGAACCGCTATTGATAAATCGAGTAATCTAGTTCAGATTACGGAAGGGAAATTTACTATCCAATAACTTCAATTCATTTCAAATTTTCTAATGACTATTCGAGAGGATTAGGAAATTGAAGACAATTCCACGCTAAAAGTAAATTAAAAGTAAAAATGTATTTAAAAGTACATTAAACAAGACCGAAAACCTTTCTCAAATGGGCAAACAAGAAACTTCCAAATTTGTTTGTTTACTGTAATAGTTGTACAGGAAGCACAATTTATTCTACAATACTTCATATTGTAAAATGAAACTTTTTTCAAAGATGGTAATCTGAGTTATATTTTAATAATCTTTGATTGGTATGTTTTTGCTTAAATCTCAAACAATTTCAAAAACTATAAAAATGAAAGGGAAATGAGAAGCGGCATAGGAATTGTTTAATAACGATTGAAACAAAAAAAATTAAACCCTAAAAAATTATTTTATGAAAGTCTTAGTAATATCGTTCATTTGTACTTTTATGTGCGTTTCTTTATTCGCTCAAGTTGATAGTGCAAATAATACAAATTTAAATAGCACGCAGACTACTACCATGCCTGCTATGAATGATTCAAGTGTAAATAATACTCAAACAACTACATCCCCAACATTAAATGCAACTGATTCAAGCATGCATGAAGGTCAAACTACCACTCCGGCGGCCTTGAACAATAGCAATCCAAATATGACCAACAATTCAACAAATAGCACTAATGGGAATATGACTAACATGAATTCTACAACTTCTAATTCAGGAATGAATATGCATGATACTTCTATGAATGCCAATTTGGTTAACCCAAATAACATTCCCGGCCAACTGGATTACGCGGCACTTCCCGTTTTAGAGACTTTTGTGCCAGAGAATATTATTGCTCAGGTTAAACAGAAATATCCAAATGAAATAATTTATGATATTACGGCAGTAAAAGCGCCACTTGATTCTAGTAAAATGCAATCAGATTCAATGGCGATGCATTCTAATTCCATGAATCAAAATACTGCAAAAGATTCGAGTATGAATCAAAATGCCGCAAACAATTTGAATAATGGAATGACCATGGATTCAACTATGAAAATGCCGGAAAAATTTAATTATGTTGTAAGAATAATAAGGGGAGGTCAAATAATGACAGAAACCTTAGATAATGATGGAACTGCATTAAACGCTATAAAAAACGATGGTATGAATCAATAAAAAATGGTAGTAGTTCAAACAGAAAGCCGTTCAAAAAGAACGGCTTTTTTATTGCGAAAGGGCTGGCTTCAATTTACTTTTAAAAAAGTTTCTATTCTTCTAAATAATTCAAATCCTTATTAAAACTTTCTTTTAACTGGGTAAGGGCAAAAATGGCTATCGCCGAAAGGAGAAAAATCATAATGAACCCTGCCGTTATAATATTAAAACGACGTACAAAAAATTCAAATAAAAAAGTACTCGGAATCAATGCGCCTCTCACAAAATTGGGTGCAGTTGTTGTTACTGTTGCGCGTAAATTGGTTCCAAATTGCTCTGAAGCAATGGTTACAAATGTGGCCCAATAGCCTACCGCCAAGCCCATAAAAAATGCCAGCCAGTGAAATTTTTTCTGTGTGATTCCTGTGCTTGAGAGATACCAAACCGAACTAATTATAATTAAAGCCTGGAAAATAAAAACAGCCAATTTTCTTGATTTGGTCAACTGTGCCAACAGGCCGGCAAACAAATCTCCAAGAGAGATACCAATATAAGTAAACATGATTCCCACTCCGGCGCTCAGCGTTTCTGTAGCTCCCAAAGCTTTCCCAAATTCGGGCGCCTGGGTAACAAAAATGCCAACCACAAACCAGATAGGAAGACCGATGAGCATACAGTATAAGTAACGCAGAAATCTTTCCCGATTTGAAAATAACATGCTGAATTTCCCTTTTGCAATTTCTTCCTGC
>JBEPVG010000313.1:0-3237 GCA_041691175.1 Chitinophagaceae bacterium | reverse complement strand
CAACTACTCAAACTCACTTGTTGTATCATGTCATAGCTCACAATATTGATCACCACTTCCGGCACTTCGAGGATATTTTGAAGCGTATGTTTTGTGGTATTATCGCGAACTCTTCTTGCCGGAGAAAATATAACAACGGGCGGATTAGTGCTGAATAAATTGAAATAACTAAAAGGGCTAAGATTTACATGACCATTCGCATCAATCGTTGAAGCAAAGCAAATGGGCCGCGGAGCTATTGCGTGGTTCAAAAAATTTTGAACGGCTGCCGTTGGCAAATCTTTTAAAATAATGGACTTGTACATGATCCTTAGTCGGCGATATAATTTTATTCAGTGTTAACCCTCACGCAAATTGCGAGACAAGCTAAAATATAGTTTTTTGACTTTTTAAATTTCAGAATCAGTAGTTTTTTTTAGAGCTAAAATGGAAAAATCATCCTCATCTTTAATAATGGTATTTTTTAAAATGCCAAGGCCTTCAATTTCCATTTCCACTTCATCGCCTGCCTGCAACCATTGTTCTTTGTATTCAGGATCACTGAATTTGCCGGTGCCATTGAGTTCCAAAAAACAGCCTGTTCCTACCGTACCGCTGCCGATCACATCTCCCGGATACAATTGCACGCCATAGCTGCTGCGCTCAATGAGTTCTGCAAAGGTCCAATCCATATCTCCTAAATTACCTTCACTTACCTGCACACCATTCACACGACATTTCATCGAAAGGTTATAAGCATTACCGGTATGGTTTTCTTTTGGTGAAATCATAAAATCTTCCAGTTCATCAGGCGTCACCAGCATCGGGCCAATGACCGTAGCGAAATCTTTTCCTTTCGCAGGACCCAGATTTAATTTCATTTCGTCCATCTGCAGGCCACGAGCGCTAAGGTCATTCATGATCATGTAGCCGCCAATATATTCGTCCGCTTCTGCGGCCCGGATATTTTTGCCGGGCTTACAAATAACTATTGACGCTTCGAGTTCAAAATCAAGATTATTTAAATGATCAGGCATACACTCAATCTCACCGGGACCAACAATGCTATTATGATTGGTAAAATAAAAAACAGGAAACTGATCAAATTCAGGAATCATTTCGGCCCGACGATTACGCCTTGCAGAAGCCACATGCTGACGAAATGCATAGCCATCGCGGCAACTGGTGGGGTTCGGAACCGGCGCAAGAATTTCCACATTCTCTATCGGAATTCCGCGAAACCTCGTAGTACCTTCTATCAACGTGCGGTTAATAGAATGTGCCAACGGAAAAAAATCTTCCCAATAGTTCAAAAACATCGTCATGGTCACCGGCAAATTTGGATGCAGATTGTCCATGTCATACAATAACCCGTTTGCCAAAATAGCCAGTTGGGCATGGTTTTCTTTTATATAAGAAACTAATTTCATCAAAAAAACATTTTAGTAAAGCGCAAGATAAATTATTAAAAAGAAGAAAATTATTTTGAAAAATCTATCACGATGAACCAAAAACCACTTTTCATAATATTGATTTTCGTCCTGAGAAATTCAGCTAAACTATCTTCATTTTAATCAGGCTTAATCGGAAAATTATTAAATAAATGTTTGGAAATTTTTTTTAATTAACCAAGAATGCGCCTTGTTTGAAAAAAAGAAACGGATACATCTGCAAAGCTAAAATGTAGATTTTCTTCTTTTCTTGCTCAACAAATTATGATCATCAAAGTTAAAAATTAAACACCTGGGAATCTTCAAATACTATTAAAATATCATTTGGTTTATCTTTGTATCACAACCTGATTCGTTATGAAATTTGAAAAAATCCACAACAAAGGCCAGGCACAAATTTTCAGAAATCAGTACCTGGAATATTTCACTAAAACACATCCACTTGTCATCTGGGGTTTATATTTACCGGTTATAATTTTTCTTCCTTATTACTCGGTTCACAAATTTGATTATTCCGGAATAAGAATTGCTTTACTTTTTTTTGGAGGCATCTTCTTCTGGACGTTCTTTGAATATATGATGCATCGTTTTGTTTTTCATTGGGTGAGCGATAACCCTCGCGCGCAAAGGATTTCCTACCTGTTGCATGGCAATCATCATGAATTCCCAAGAGACCGGCAACGATTGTTTATGCCGCCGGTTCCAAGCATTATTATTTCATCATTAATTTTTTTATTTTTTTATGCAATCATGCAAAAAAATGTATTGGCATTTTTTCCTGGTTTCATCCTCGGATACTTACTGTACGGAAGCATGCATTACGCCATACACGCCTGGAATCCGCCATTTAAATGGATGAAACCGATCTGGCGAAATCACCACTTGCACCATTATAAAAGTGAAGAAAAAGGTTTTGGCGTGAGCTCACATTTTTGGGATAAAATCTTCGGGACTGAGTTCGATTTGAAAAAAGAAAAAGAAAATAAAGAACAAGTGCAAAAATTAATGTTCGGAGGAAATAGCTCCCTACGGAAAGCCGATTCAGTAAGGTCGCAACAAATGAATTGATGAAGAATTTTTTATTTCTTTTGTAAAAAACAATTCTCTTTTACCATCTTTCTTCACCACAACCAGGATCGCCATTTTCTTTAAATAATTTCCTGCTCGCTATCTTCTGCAATTGTCTTTCAATAATCAGGTCGGCTATTATTGAAGCAGAATCTCCGATAGGATTTTTTTCTATAAGTAGCCTGATCTTTTTTTCATTTACGTCAATAGAATACAAGAGCTGCAGTAATGTAGAAAAATTTTCATTGATCAGATCGTTTACCAATTCTATTAATTTTTCCCGCAAGTGGCTATCATTTTTTGTTTGAATAGAACCGCTTATAAAAAGGATTTGATCAGGAATTGATATTTGGTCTTTTGAATTCATTGACACAAATTTATTCGAAAAAATATAATATCAAATTTTGAAAAGTCTGGAAAAAACGACTATCGTCATAAGCCAAAATAAAGAAAATTTCTTTTTGAATTAGCAGTAAAAATCAAGTGTCAATATTTTTCCAACACGCCTAATCCAAATAACGCGAAATCATATTTAACAGGATCCTTCGGATCAAACTGCCTTAATGCTTCGGTCAGTTCAACTGCTGCCAGCCAATCGACCTGCTTTCGCTGAAGCAAATTAAATTGTTTTGAAACCCTCGCTACGTGCACATCCACAGGACATATTAATTGCGCAGGTGCGATTTTTTTCCATAAACCAAAATCAACACCGCAATTATCTTTACGCACCATCCAACGC
>JBEPVG010000312.1:0-3240 GCA_041691175.1 Chitinophagaceae bacterium | reverse complement strand
GATCTGTACCAGCTTGATCACAAAAATGATAAATTAGTTGGTTTAATGAAAGATAAAAAGTTTGGAACCGTTGGAGCCGTTGCCTGCGATAGAGATGGAAACATAGCCGCTGCAACTTCTACAGGTGGCATGACGAATAAACAATATGGAAGGATTGGCGACAGTCCGATTATTGGAATTGGTACCTATGCAAATAATAAAACTTGCGCAATTTCCTGCACGGGACATGGAGAAATTTTTATAAAAGCAGTTGCGGCGTATGATATAAGTTGTTTGATGGAATATAAAAACTTTACACTTGAGCAGGCTTGTGAAGAAGTCGTTTTAAAAAAATTGGTTGCCTTGAATGGGGAAGGCGGATTAATTGGCATGGATGCGAAAGGCAATGCAGCCTTGGTTTTCAACAGTGCGGGTATGTATCGGGGATTGAAAAATAGCGATGGAGAAATGTTGGTTGCTATTTATGGAGATTGAGCATATTTTTTTGTAAAATATAAAACACGAATTATCCTTTTTGTTCATTCACTGTGCTAATTATTTTTTTTCTAAAGAAAATAAAATTTTGGTTTAATTAATTTAGTCACTCAAAAAAATAAGTTTTATAAAGAATAGGGGTATGAAGAAAATTGCATTAATTGTTGCTGCCGGAAGTGGTTTAAGAATGAATAATGATATTCCAAAACAGTTCTTACTTTTAAAAAATAAGCCGGTTTTATATTACAGCATCAAAGCTTTTCTGGATGCTTATGATGATGTAGAAATCATTTTAGTTTTACCGGAAGAACATATTGGAAAAGGTAAGGAAATAATTGACGGATATTTTGATACATCTAAAATTAAAATAACTGCCGGCGGAAGAACCAGGTTTCATTCTGTTCAAAATGGACTTTCTTTAATTGAAAAAGAAGCGATTATTTTTGTGCATGATGGCGTAAGATGCTTGTTAACTGTGGGTTTGATTAAAAAATGTTATGAAGCCGCTTTAGAATCCGGAACTGCAATTCCTGTAACAGATTGTAAGGATAGCGTTAGAATCTTAACCAATAATGGGAATAAAATTATTGATAGAAAGAAAGTAAAACTTATTCAAACTCCACAAACATTTCACAGTAAAATTCTTTTGCCAGCTTATGCGATTGATTATAAGGATCAATTTACTGATGAAGCATCTGTCGTGGAAGCATTTGGTTTAAAAGTAAATTTAGTTGAAGGTGAAATGGTAAATTTCAAAATTACTACACCGGAAGATTTGCTTTTTGCTGAAATGATTATGGAAAATAATCCTCTCATAAATTAAAGACAACCGAAAAAAATTTACCTGACTCCTTTTACCTTCATTTTTAATGTATAAATATATTGCGAAGCAGTAATAAATAATGTATTCTTTTCTTTGCCCCCAAATGTTACATTGCCTGTCCAATCTGCATCTACATCAATATGTTCAATTTGTTTTCCTTCTGAATTATAAACCGTAACGCCTTTTCCGGTTAAATAGATATTGTCTTCATTATCAATCGTCATTCCATCAGAACCTTGCTTTACAAAAAGCATTGCATATTGTAAACTTCCGTCAGCTGCGATCAAATATTTATTAGTTTTATTGCCTTCAATATCCGCAACGTACAAATACTTTCCATCCGGAGTTCCAATGATTCCGTTCGGTTTTTTGAGATCATCGATCACCACAGTGAGCTGATTATTTTTATTCAGATAATAAACTTTTTGCCCTTTTATTTCTCCAGATTTTCTTGTCCAATAAGCGCGTTGATAATAAGGATCTGTAAAATATATCTTACCATCAGAGGTTACAAACACATCGTTCGGCCCATTGAGATGAAGGCCACGAAAATCTTTTACCAACACAGTAATTTTTTTTTCGGGACTTATGGACCACAATTGGTTGTGTTCGTCGGCGCAACTAATTAAATTTCCTTGGTTATCAAAGTACATTCCGTTAGACCGCCCCGAATTTGATAAAAAAAGTGAAAGTTTGCCCCCAGTATCATATTCCCATATATTATTATTGGGTTGATCAGTAAAAAAAATATTTCCTTCTTTATCACTTGCAGGCCCTTCTGTAAAACTAAATTGGTTGGATATTAACTGCAGTTTCGCGCCATCGGCGATAACCGGGCTTCCTTTTGATTGCGCTTTTGTATTCGACATAATGGTGAATATCAGTAAAAGATTTATAAGTTTTCGCATTATTTGAAACTGCAAAGTTATCAAATACGATCAAAGATATTTTACCAAAAAAAACCGGGTATAAAGTCGAAAATTGATTATTGATCCATCCTGCATCATCAATCGAGCGTGAGAATAAATATCCAATTTGCGCTTCAAAATGATTCGGGAATAAAATTTGATTACGTTTTGCAGTATGGAGGAATTTAGGATTATGATATTCCGTTTTTAGGTAATAACAAATTTGGTTTTAGATTAATTTTATAGAAAAAATTCAACATGGAAAGCTCGTTAAAGAAAGTGGTTATTGTTGGTGGCGGTTTTGCAGGATTCAACATTGTGAAGAAGATCTGGAAAGACAAACGTTTTCAAATAACTTTGGTGGATCAGGATAATTATCATTTTTTCCCACCATTACTTTACCAGGTCGCTACGGCATTTATCGAACCTTCAAATATTAGTTATCCTTTTCGAAGGATGTTTGCAGAAAAAAATAATGTTAGATTTCATTATGGAACTCTTTTAAAAGTTGATCCAGAAAAAAATATAATTGAAACTGGAACGGGAATTCTTGATTACGATTATCTCGTGCTTTCTCTCGGCACCGAAACAAATTATTTCGGAATGGAAAATGTAAAGCAACATTCATTGCCAATGAAATCTGTGGAAGATGCGATTAATCTGCGCAATCATTTATTGCTGAATATGGAAAAAGCTGCGATCAGTAATGATCCGGAAGAAAGAGAAAATCTATTGAATATTGTAATTGCGGGGGGCGGTCCGTCCGGAGTAGAAATAGCCGGAATGCTTGCTGAGATGGGACAAACGATTGTTGCAAAAGAGTATCCTGAAATAAAAAGAGGTAATTCTCGCATTCATTTAATAGACGCTTCACCTCATCTTCTGGGGCCAATGAGTAAAAAAGCACAAGATGCTGCGGAGAAAGTTTTAAGTGAATTGGGCGTACAAATAAAATTAAACACCACCGTAAAGGATTACAAAGATGGAAAGGTCTATATGGCAAATGGAGAAACAATTTCTACCAATTGTTTAATC
>JBEPVG010000311.1:0-3252 GCA_041691175.1 Chitinophagaceae bacterium | reverse complement strand
CAGTGCCGGTATCCTGGATTATTTTTCCATTTTTCACTTTCTTTTTCAAACTAATTATGGCAACTTTGGGCTGCAAAATTCCCATGGATAAAATAATACTGTAACTAATTCCCGTGTCCAAACGCCCGTCCACTCTTTGCCTGTACGAAAAGTACTGTCGGGTTCAATGGCATTTTGCATTTCTTCCAAAGCAAGATTATTTCTTCGATCGGAAGGAATTTTTATGAAGGAGTTACTGCAAAATTTTGAAAGGTTGGTTTTAAAAATTAGGATAAGGTAATTATAAATTGAAATTATTCTGGTTAAATAATTGAATTTTACACATAATTATGAGTTTATGAAATGGATAACCCGAGAGCATCCAAAAATTGATCGCCTGGCATGTCCATGGCTTATAAAGAGATTTATAGACAAGGATGCCCAAATTATTTATGTTCCATTCGATAAAGTAATTGAAGATGCTAAAAAATTAAACGCCATTCCTTTTGATTTTCCGGAAGTTGAATTTTCACATCACGATGATAAATGTACCTTTGATTATTTCTTAAAAAAATATAAAATCAAAGATAAGGGGCTGCACGTCATTGCATTAATTGTAAGAGGTGCTGATACTGACAGGCACGAACTTGCGATGGAATCGCCAGGTTTGTGGGCGATTTCTGCCGGACTTTCCTATAATTTTAAAAATGATGATGAATTATTACAAAACGGAATGCTGATTTATGATGCATTGTATAGCTGGGCTACTAATTTGCAAAATGTGAAACATACCGAACAGCCCTTTGAAAATTTGCTTCTTGATGTTTTTAATAAATGTCTCAAAAAACAAAAGGGTGCTGGTAAAAGAATTCCCCCATGGGCAAAAGAAATAAAAGAAATTATCCAGGACCAGATAGATACCAACCTTACCTTAAGCCTGAAAGAAATTTCTAAAGACTTAAATGTGCATCCCTCTTATTTGTCCCGGGAATTTCATAAATACTTTGAAGACTTGTCTTTTGGAGAATATATCCGCAAATTGCGTATTGATAAAGCAATCCAATTAATGCAAACAACCAAATATTCACTAACGAAGATTGCATATTTAACCGGCTTTTCAGACCAAAGCCACTTCACAAGAATCTTTAAAAAACATACCGGCAAAAACCCCTCACTATATAAAAAAGTTTTATAAAAAGTAATTTGCGTACAAAAGGTTGATTTCGTTCTATTTGATTTCCCGGAGGGCCCATACCTTTAATGCTTCATGAAGAAAAAATGCATATCTTTTTTAATTCTTTTAGCCTGTAGCTACGTTTCAAAATCGGAGAATTTAATATTTCATCCCTTGTCTATCAAAATTTTTGTTGATTCTATTCCTGCAAACAGAAATAATATTCAAAAGAAATTAATTTTTGCTTCTCCGTTTCAAGGTGAAAAAATTTTTTGTGCCTATGGGAATAAATCAAAGTACATAGTCACTATCACAGGAAATAATGTTCTTATTCTTTCCGATAAAACCAAAATAAAGGGAGTATTTAAAAGAGATAAACTTTTTACCAATGACCCTGAAGAAATAGAATATAGAAAAATTGCGAGAAAATATAATTATGGAAAGTATTATGTTATTGGCACTGATTATTTCAGCGTTCTTAATGCTGAAAACGGGGAATACCGTTATTATACACTTTGTAAACAATAGTTTTAATTATTCATCCTTACTTAAATAAATTCAAAATGAAAAAAACATCGTTAATTATTCTCATCCTAATGATTGGAAGCTATCATTGCTTTTCCCAAAAAACTGATTGGTCTGCTGTTGAAAGTGTATTTGGCAAAAAAGGAATGGTTCAGGACAATGGTTTTAAAATTGGTTTTCCCCGTTCAGATTTGAAAGTAAAAGTTGGTGATTTTGCAGTAGAGCCTGCCTTTGCTCTTGGATCATGGATTGGATTTCTGGGCGTAGGCAAGTCAATGAAAGGCAACAAGGCAATGAAAATGGACAACCAGGTTATGATGATGGGAGACCTTGTTCTTTTAGATACAGAAGTTCCAACAGTCTTAAAAAAACTGGTGGAGGAGCATCTTAAGATCACTGCCATTCACAACCATTTGATCAATGAATTGCCTAATGTGAAATATGTACATTTTTCAGGAAGGGGAGATGCCGTGAAACTTGCTAAAGCTATCAAAGCAGTTCTTGAAACAACAGCAACTCCGTTAACTCCTCCACAGTCAAATGCGCAGGCAACCAATGTTGATTGGTCAAAGGTAGAAGCAGTGTTGGGCAAAGGAAAACATAATGGAATTCTGTTACAATATAGTTTCCCACGAAAAGAAAAAATAACCGAAAGTGGTATGCTCATGCCTGCGTTCATGGGCGTGGCAACCGGAATTAATTTTCAAAAAGACGGAGATAGGGCAGCCATAACAGGCGACTTTGTTTTATTACCGGACGAAATAAGCCCGGTTATTAAAATTCTGATTGCAAATGGCATTTCACCCACTGCTTTGCATAATCACATGATTCACGATAACCCGCGATTGTTCATGATGCATTTTTGGGCAGTTGATAATCCTGGAAAATTAGCAAAAGCGCTATACCAGGCTTTGAGTGCGACTAATCATGCACCAATAAAAAAATAATTTTAAAATGCCGAAAGTAATTAAATACATATTGATTATTACGGGAATTGCTATAACAATTTATGGCGTTACAAAAGATGCTGACCTGATAACATTTGGCGGCATTGCTATCTTTATTTTAGCCTTCTTTTTAAATAGCATAATAAAAGCTTTTAAACCATGAAAAATAATTTTCTGCCTATTCTTTTTATCTCTATGTATTCTTTTACAAGTTGTAAAAGTCAATCAACATTTGGTGAAAAATATTTACAATTAAATAAAACAATTGTATTGCCAAATGTAAAAGGGCGTATTGACCATATTGACGTTAATGTAAAAGAAAAGATCGTGTACGTGGCAGCGTTAGGTAATAACACCTTGGAAGTAGTTGATCTTATGAATGGAAAAGTAATGCATACTATCCACGGACTTGATAAGCCGCAGGGTGTAGGGTATATTCCTCAAACCAATGAAATCTTTGTAGCCAATGGAGGTAGCGGCGATTGCTATTTTTATAGCGCATCTACTTTCGCGAAAACGGCGACCATACATTTATCTTCAGATGCGGATGATGTAAGATATGATTCAGCAAGCCATATCATTTATGTGGGTTATGGCGAAGGAGGAATTGCAATTATAGATGCGAAT
>JBEPVG010000310.1:0-3252 GCA_041691175.1 Chitinophagaceae bacterium | reverse complement strand
ATTCCATTCTTTGGGATTATGGCTTGCAGTTAAAATAATACCTCCGGCAGCGCCTTCTTCTCTCACAGCAATTTCAACAGTTGGTGTAGTAGTAAGCCCAAGGTCAATCACGTGAAATCCGCATGCCATCAGGGTATTAGCACAAATATCGCTGACCATCTTTCCACTGATTCTTCCATCACGGCCAATTATAATCTTTTGTTTTTCTGAATGATCATTTAATGAAGTTGCAAACGCTGCTGTAAATTTCACAATATCTAAAGGAGTAAGATTTTCTCCGGGTTTACCACCAATGGTTCCTCTAATTCCCGAAATACTTTTGATCAGTGCCACATAATTATTTTAAGGATGCAAATTTAATTCATTTATTGTTTTAATTATCCCAATAAGTGATGAACAATTTACTTTCTACATTTGCCAAAAGATTTTAAAATGCCAGATGTGAAACCGTGGTTTAAAGAGTGGTTTAATTCGCCCTACTATTATCAATTATATTTTAAAAGAGATAAAAAGGAAGCAGCCGAATTTATTAATAAACTGATAAACTATATAAAGCCAAACCCCGATTCTTTTATGCTTGATATTGGTTGCGGTCAGGGCCGTCACTCAGTTCAGCTTGCATCAAAAGGTTATGATACTACCGGAATTGATTTGTCGGAAGAAAGTATTCAAAAAGCGAAAAAGAAAGAAAGCGATCATTTGCATTTTTTTATACATGATATGCGTTTGCCTTTCTGGATCAATTATTTTGATTATGCTTTTAATTTTTTTACAAGCTTCGGATATTTTAATACAAGAAGAGAACATGATAATGCGATTCGCACAATCGCACAATCTTTAAAGCCAAATGGTATTTTTGTGATTGATTATTTGAATGTTCATTTTGCCGAGGATCATTTAATTCATGAATCAGAAATTAAAATTGATGGTGTAAATTATCACCTCACCAGATGGTTTGATGAAACTCATTTTTATAAAAAGATAATGATAGAAGATAATAAATTAAATAAGCCATTAGAGTTTCATGAAAAGGTTGCAAAGTTTTCTTTTGGAGATTTTACTGAAATGCTTTCTTACCAGCATATGCAGGTGCAGGAAGTGTTTGGAGATTATAATTTCAATAAATATCATGTAAAAAATTCACCAAGAATGATCATCATCGCAAAAAAATTAACTGGAATTCGTGTTTGATGGTGAAAGAAAATAGAAATCTCAAATATTTGTTAATTCACTATATCCTAATTTATTCATCCGCTGTAAATGAGTGAAAACTCAGCAATAAAGATTGTAGTTATTCTTTTGGTTCAAAAATTACGCTTCCGCTTTTTTCCGTATCGGATTCCATTCTCACTTCATATCTTTTATTACCATCTGTAACGATCATCAATGCGGTGTTTGGTGGAATTGTACCTAAGTTATCGGCATACATGGTGATGATATTTTGAGGAGTATTTTTATCAAGAGCAAGTGTAAGAGAAATAGGTTTATCCGTTAATCTTTGATGCGATAAAACAATTTTGCCATTGTAAAATACGGTAATGGAATCGCCATCTATTTCACCATTATCATAAAAAGAAAGATTAAAAGTTGGATGCTCGATCGTGATCGTTTTCACAATATCTTTCCTGCGGCTTTGAAATCCTTTTACTGTTGGGATAATTAGTTGTTGATTTTTTATTTCAGCATCAGCAATTGAATTTTCATTTTTTGGAAGAGAACTTTTTATTTTTTCTGCTTTTTGAATTTTATTATTTGATTGAGAATTGCTCCTGGCAATTGAAGGCGTTGATTTTTTGTTAGTAACAATGACAGGATTTTTAGGAGCAGGTTTTTTTACCAGTGCTTTTGCAATATTGTTTTTTTTATGTGGCATAAAACCTGTGGGAAGGTTACTTATAATTCTTCTGGAAAGTACTGTGGTACCGGTTCCGCCGCAACCAGAGCCCTGGTTAGGTACTGGAATCCATGTGCCGCGCAATTCCTCAATATTCCCAGTATCTTTTGCATAATGCAGGCGATGTATTTGAAAACAGTTTCCAAAATCAGGAGGCGTGTTTGATTTTAATCTTTCAATTTCTGTTATAATAATATCTTTGGTTTCCCCGCTCAATGTTCCCGTAAGACGGCAAATTGTATAATATCTTTTTGGCCCTTCTGTAAAATAAGTATATGAGTATCCTGAAACTTTGGAACCTTCTGTATTTAATTCTAAAACATATTCGGTATTATCTCCGCCAAAATTTAAATATCCGGGAGTAGATTCATTAAAAGCCCCTTTCCATTGCCCGTCAAAATTTACCGATCTTTTATGAGAAGATTTATTACGTGAAGTATTTCTTTCGGAAGACAAGCCTTGTGAAAACAAATTTTGCGCAAACAAGCCAAAGTTCATAAACAGCAAAAATAACAAGGTAAAAATCCGTTTCATCATGCGTGCCTTTTTAATGTTTCAAAATTAATTGTTATTAAAGTTTTATCCCTTCAAAGGAATATCATCTTTGTCTAATACTTCGTTAAATTTGCTATTCAAAAATCAAAATAAAAAATATTTTTAACTTTAAAAATGATGAATATATCTTTTCCGGACGGCGCTGTAAGACAGTATGAACAAGGATCTTCAGCAATGGATATTGCAAAATCAATTAGTGAAGGGCTTGCACGCAAAATTTTATCTGCAGAAATAAACGGGGAAATTTGGGACCTTTCACGCCCAATAAATGACGATGCTTCCGTTAAATTTTTAACATGGGAAGATGAAAAAGCGAAGTCAACTTTTTGGCATTCGTCAGCTCATTTAATGGCCGAAGCTGTTGAAGATATTTTTCCCGGTGTAAAATTTTGGGTAGGTCCGCCGATTGAAAAGGGATTTTATTACGATATCGATTTGGGAGAAAATGTAATTGCAGAAACTGATTTGGTAAAGCTTGAAAAAAAGATGGCCGAACTTTCAAAACAAAATAATCCTTTTATCAGAAAAGAAATTTCTAAAGCTGATGCGATAAAATATTTTGAAGAAAAAGGCGATGAATATAAACTCGATTTACTTTCAAATTTAGAGGATGGAAAAATTACTTTTTATACTCAGGGAAAATTTACTGACTTGTGTCGCGGCCCACATATTCCTTCTACAGGATTTATAAAAGGGATAAAATTAACCGGTATCGCAGGTGCTTACTGGAAAGGCGATGAAAAGAGTAAAATGCTCACCCGCATTTATGGAGTTACATTTCCAAACCAAAAAGAGTTGGATGA
>JBEPVG010000309.1:0-3271 GCA_041691175.1 Chitinophagaceae bacterium | reverse complement strand
GACTTTATACAAAGCTGGTTGAATCCCTTTGTCTTCACTGCCCATAATAATTGCGCAAGGTTCGTTAAAATTGATATTGAAAACATTTTCTGTTGCAGTCATTTCGCTGGCAAAAACTTTGATACCATTCAGATGCATTTCTTCTATTGCATTATGCAAACTTTTTACCCGGCAAACCGCTATATTTTCTAATGCACCCGCTGAAGTTGTGATCGCATCTTCGCCCAAAGCCCCTACTCCTTTTTCAGGAATTACAATCGCATGAACACCGCAACAATAAGCTGTTCTCGCAAGAGCTCCGATATTTCTTATGTCAGTAATTCCATCGAGCATTAATAATAAAGGCATCTCTCCATTCTCAACAATAAAAGAAATTATGTCCTGCAGATTTTGATATTTTATTTTTGATTTTATCGCAATACATCCTTTCGGATTTTCTAAATTAAAATTTCTTATTTTTTCGAAAGGAACTTTATTTACCGGGACTTCAAACTCCAATGCCACAATTTTTAATTCATCCGCCTCAGGCGAAGAAATTGTATTTTGTAAATAAATTCTTTCTAATTGTTCGCCTCTTTTCATGGCTTCAATAACGGAAGGAATTCCACCAATTAATAGGTTTTTTTTCGGACGATGTTGTTGCGTAAACGTTTTATGTTGTGGCCTCACTTTTCAATAATTTATTTATTCAGGATCAAAGATAGTCCTTGTTCAATTCAGAAATTCTGTGCAGTTTATGAAATAGTTATTTATTTAAAATCGTAAATTTGATAAAAAGTTTTTTATGGAATCCTCAAAAGAAATAATAAAGGAAATTACTCCCTACAAAAATTATTTTAAAGAATAAGAACGAAAACGATTTACATCACTACTCTATTTGATACGAGGCAAAATTTACAAAAAGAATAAATATGAATGAATCACCAGTTATAAGAAAATATGATTCCGTAAAATATAAAACACCCATCGGTACACAAATCAGTTGCAAAGGCTGGATTCAGGAAGCAGCTTTAAGGATGTTGTTAAACAATTTAAATCCCGAAGTAGCAGAGAAACCGGATGAACTCATTGTTTATGGTGGAAGAGGTAAAGCAGCAAGAAACTTTGAAAGCCTCGATCTTATTATTAAAGCATTAAAGGTATTAGAAAATGATGAATCACTTTTGATTCAAAGCGGGAAGCCTGTCGCGATGTTGAAAACAAATGAAAATGCACCAAGAATTCTAATTTCTAATTCCCAGCTTGTTCCCAAATGGGCCACCTGGGAAGTTTTTGATGAGTTGGAGAAAAAAGGTTTGATGATGTATGGCCAGATGACAGCGGGTTCATGGATCTACATCGGAAGCCAGGGAATTGTGCAGGGAACTTATGAAACTTTTGGCGCTGTCGCAAAAAAGCATTTTAATAATTCATTAAAGAATACTTTAAGTGTAACCGCCGGACTTGGCGGAATGGGCGGAGCACAGCCACTTTCAATTACCATGAATAATGGCGTTTGTCTCGTAGCCGAAGTAGACAGATCAAGGATGGAAAAACGAATAAAGACAAAATATCTTGATGAAATAATGGAAGATATTGATGAGGCGATTGATAAAGCGGTGAAAGTAAAAGCAGAAGGCAAAGCGTGGAGTATTGCTGTTCATTGCAATGCGATTGATTTATTACAAAGATTAATTGATAAAAATATTACAGTTGACGTTTTAACTGATCAAACCTCTGCTCATGATCCGCTGATCGGTTATATTCCTCAAAACATTTCTCTTGAAAAAGCAAATGAATTAAGAAAGAACGATCCCGAAAAATATATTGCACTTTCTTATGCAAGCATGAAAATGCATGTTGAATTAATGCTTGAATTACAGAAGCGTGGTGCGATTACTTTCGATTATGGAAATAATTTAAGAGCAAGAGCTTTTGAGGCCGGATTAAAAAATGCTTTTGATTTTCCCGGTTTTGTTCCCGCCTATATTCGTCCACTTTTTTGTGAAGGTAAAGGCCCTTTCCGTTGGGTGGCATTGAGTGGTGACCCCGAAGATATTCGTGTAACAGATACCGTTATGATGGAATTATTTCCTGAAAATGAAGGTATGATTCGTTGGATAAAAATGGCGCAGGAGAAAATAGCTTTCCAGGGATTACCAGCGCGCATTTGTTGGATTGGGCAAGGTGAAAGAGAAAAAGCCGGACTTGCTTTTAATGAATTAGTAAGAACTGGAAAAGTAAAAGCACCAATTGTAATCGGGCGCGATCATTTGGACACCGGTTCTGTTGCCAGCCCTAACCGTGAAACCGAATCAATGCTGGATGGAAGCGATGCTGTGGCAGATTGGCCAATATTAAATGCATTGGTAAATACAGCCGGAGGCGCAAGTTGGGTTAGTTTGCATCATGGCGGAGGAGTTGGAATGGGCTACAGCATTCATGCGGGAATGGTAATTGTCGCCGATGGTACCGACGATGCTGCGCGTAAACTTTCGCGTGTATTACGCAATGATCCTGGCATTGGCGTCATTCGTCATGCAGATGCAGGTTATGATGTAGCAAAAGATTATTCAAGAAGATTTAATCTCGATATCAAAGAAAGATTGAAATAACAAACAGAAAATAGAAATCATTAAAATTTGTTTGTTTACTGTTGCTTACAAAAATTTCTTTTTTTGGTTTCGTTTGTACATGCCCGTTATAAAGAATTCTTTCGGACAATGACCTTTCCTATGAAAATAATTAGTTTCTATAACTACTGGTTTCATCAAAAGTGAAAATTGTCATTATTTGTTTGTTTACTGTTGCAAAGTATTTAAACTTCTATCACGGGGTTTATTGTTAAACAATTTTAAAAAATGAAAGAAAGATTAATTTTCCGGTTTTATTACTGCATTTTTATTGCCGTAAACTAGCTGCATTACATGCGCTGCAATTTTATCTTTTTCATTTTTCTTTTTTTATGTAATTCTTTAATGGCGCAGTCTCACAGGGTTTATGGAAAAATAACCAATGCCAAATTAGAACCATTAGCTTTTGCAAGTGTTGAAGTAAAAGAATTAAAAAGTGGTGCTGTTACCAAAGACGACGGCAATTACGAATTATTGCTTGACGAAGGAAAGTATGATCTGGTGGCAACCATGATAGGTTATAAACCACTTTTAATTACCATTATTATTGGAAAAACTGACGTAAGAAAAAACATTATTTTGGAAGACGAAGATTCCAAAGGACTTGCGGAAGTAGTGCTAAAAGGCAAAGCCCCTGCAGTGGAAAGTAGTCGCATGGG
>JBEPVG010000308.1:0-3327 GCA_041691175.1 Chitinophagaceae bacterium | reverse complement strand
GAGCCGCACCAGAGATCTTTCCCAATTTCAGGCTTGCGCCCCCAAAGCTTTACAGCAGCTTCGTTATATAATTGAATATATCCATCCGCATCGCAAGTATATAACGCAACAGGTAATCCAAAAATGAGATTGCGATATTTTAACTGGCTTTCTTTTATTTTTCTTCGGGCCACAACCTGTTCGGTAACGCCGTAAGCAAAAACAAAAATCCCTTCCATTTGATCATTGGAATCTAAAAGTGGCTGATAATTTAAATTGACAAAAACTTGTTCCATTTTTCCGTTGCGGTACAGGTTCGCGGGCATTTCTTTTCCACTAAAAGGCTTGCCGGTTGCATAAACATTATCCAGAATTTCATAAAACCCCTGGTCTTTCAATTCCGGTAAAGCCTCCCGAAGTGTTTTTCCAATCGGGTTTCTGTTTCCAATTAATTGCCTGTAAGGTTCGTTTGCTAAAACAAAAGTATGGTCAGGGCCTTTTAAAATACAGAGCATTGCAGGCGATTGCATAAAAATATCATAAAGCATGTCGCGCTTAATTAATCCAGAATTTATAAGCGTTGAATTTTGATTCTTATTAAGAATTTCCAGAGACTTCCTTAAAAAATCGTCATCCATCTGATCTTTTTAATGAATATAGGTTATAAAGACTGATAATATTTTGCAATTTTATTCAATAATTTGGGTTATTTGTTTTATTGAATAGGTGCCAATTGAAAGTAGTTCTTTTAATTGAAAAAATACAATTTGATTTATAAAAATTGAAAACTTATATATTTGTAGCTGAGAAATTTTGACCTAAAAAACAAGGAAAAAATAGAGGAAACTTTGATATAGAAGCAACGGATCTATATAAAACTCCAGATGATTTTAATCTGCCAGTAAACAAACAAATTTTATCTTTTTTCATTTTCTTAATAATTACTCAGACATTTAAACACCGTATTTCCGTTTCACTTCTCTATCACTTTCACGCGCTTTGATTGTTTCTCTTTTATCATAAATCTTCTTTCCCTTGCCAAGGCCAATTTCAATCTTTGCAAAGCCACTCGCAGAAAAAAATATTTTTAAGGGAACAATTGTGTAGCCTTTTTCCTTTATTTTATTTTCCAGCTTTCGCAATTCTTTTTTTTGTAATAATAATTTTCGTTCCTGCAATGGTTCGTGGTTGTAATGTGTGCCAAAATTATATTCTGAAATGTGAAGGCTTTTTACAAATAATTCTCCTTTATTAAAAATGCAATAGCTGTCATTGAAACTCGCTTTTCCGGCGCGCAAGGATTTTATTTCTGTTCCTGACAATACCATTCCGGCAATATATTTTGTTTCAATATTGTATTCGTAATATGCTTTCCGGTTACTTAAATCCATAATAAAAAAAAGCAGGAATTTTTAATGATTCCTGCTGCAAAGTTTCGTTTTTTAAAATTTAAATCCTAAATAAGATCAACAATTGTTTTACTTTTTCTTTCAAATCTTTTCTTGAAATGATAAAATCAAGAAATCCATGTTCTAATAAAAATTCACTTCGTTGAAACCCTGATGGCAGATCTTTTTTTATTGTTTCTTTTATCACCCTTGGTCCGGCAAAACCAATAAGCGCGCCAGGTTCAGCCATTATCACATCGCCAAGCATTGCAAAGGAAGCGGTTGTGCCCCCAAAAGTAGGATCGGTGCAAAGTGAAAAGTAAGGAATCTTCGCGTCAGAAAGTAAAGACAATCTGCCGGAAGTTTTTGCAAGTTGCATCAATGAAAAAGCGCTTTCCATCATTCGTGCTCCGCCACTTTTATTGATGATCATAAAAGGGATTTTATGTTCGATGCAATAATCACAGGCGCGCGAGATTTTTTCGCCCATCACACTTCCCAAACTTCCGCCAATAAATTCAAAATCCATGCAGGCTATTACTATATCCATCTCACTTACTTTTCCATGAGCAACAGTTATAGAATCATGAATCGTAGATTTTGCATATGTTTCTTCTAATCGTTGGGAATAAGGTTTCAGATCAACGAACTCTAAAAAATCTTTGGATTTTATGTTTGCAAAAAGCTCCTCATAATTGCCGTCATCAAAAAGAATTTCAAAGTATTCGGCACTACCTATTCGGTGATGATATTCACATTTTGGACAAATAAATAAATTTTCCCTTAATTCAGAAACTGTGCAGGTAAACCGGCATTGCGGGCATTTTGTCCACAATCCGTCCGGAGCTTCTTTTTTGTCTTTGGTAGAAGTGGTGATTCCTTTTTTTATTCTTCGAAACCATCTACGTTTTGTTTCTTCGGTTTCACCTTCTTCTCCCGCAAGATTTGCATCAAAATCTTCGTCTTGTTTCATTTTTCTTTTTTTCTGCTTTCTGCATTCAGCTTTCTGCTTTATGCTATCGTAATACTATTATCCAGGTAAACATCCTGCGTTGCGTTCAATAAAGCAATACCTTCTTTAAATGATTTTTGAAATGCTTTTCTGCCCATAATCAATCCCATTCCTCCCGCGCGCTTGTTAATAACGGCGGTAGTAACGGCATCAGTTAAATCAGCAGCTCCTTTGCTTTCGCCGCCACTATTTATCAATCCGATTTTTCCGCTATAGCAATTTAAAACCTGGTAGCGGCAAAGATCAATTGGATTATCTGAGGTAAGATTTTCATAAACAAGCGGAGAAGTTTTACCAAATTTCACGGCGTTGTATCCACCATTATTAGTAGCGATTTTTTGTTTGATAATATCTGCCTGTAAAGTTACTCCCAAATGATTCGCCTGCCCGGTGAGATCTGCACTGGTGGAATAATCTATCCCATTTACTTTAAACGCATTATTACGAACGTAACACCACAGAATAGTGCACATTCCAAGTTCGTGGGCTAAAGCAAATGCTTCACTTACTTCCTGCAGCTGGCGGGTGCTTTCGTGGCTTCCCCAGTAAACAGTGGCTCCAACGGCAACTGCGCCCATGTTATAAGCAGTTTTTACAGAGCCAAACATCGTTTGGTCGAATTTATTTGGATAACTTAATAATTCATTGTGATTGAGTTTTACAATAAAAGGAATTTTATGTGCATATTTTCTGCTCAAAATCCCTAATACACCAAATGTAGAAGCGACGCCATTGCAATCGGCTTCAATCGCTAATTTTACAATATTTTCCGGATCAAAATAAATTGGATTTGGAGCAAAAGATGCACCAGCGCTGTGTTCTATTCCCTGGTCTACCGGAAATATAGAGCAATATCCTGTGCCGCCAAGGCGTCCGTGATCCATTAATTGTTGCATGCTTCCAACAACCCGGTTATTGCGGTCGCTCTGTACAAAAATATCATCCATA
>JBEPVG010000307.1:0-3338 GCA_041691175.1 Chitinophagaceae bacterium | reverse complement strand
CTCCGGGATAAGGCAGTCCCAGGATTTTTGCAGACTTGTCAAACGCTTCTCCTGCAGCGTCATCAAGGGTTTGGCCGATCACTTTTTGATTTAAAGGTGATTCGCATAAAACAATTTGCGTATGACCGCCACTTACCGTAAGACATAAAAAAGGAAATGCGGGTATTTTATTTTCGCTATTCAGTGGCTGAATTAAATTTGCCAAAACATGCGCCTGCATGTGGTGAACTGCGATCAAAGGTTTATCAAAAGCTAAAGCAAGTGATTTTGTAAATTCTGTACCGACGAGCAAAGAGCCGATCAATCCGGGGGCTTGAGTGAATGCAAATGCATCTATATCTTTTAATGCTACTTTAGCAATATTTAAAGCCTGGTCAACAACAGGGACGATTGCTTGCAAATGTGCTCTGGAAGCTAGTTCGGGGACAACGCCGCCGTAAAGTTCGTGGATCTTTTGACTGAAAATCACATTGCTCAAAATAATTTTATCCCTGCAAACTGAGGCAGCGGTTTCATCGCAGGAAGATTCTATGGCAAGAATAGTAATCATGGGTTGCAAAGTTAGGACAATTGAATTTTTTATCTTTCGATTTACAGTAAACGAACTTTTTTGTTTTTTTTTTATTTGTGGCTGATATTGATCTTAAAAATGAAAATTCAGAAGAAATAAAATTCACTTTTTTTTGGAAAGAAGCAAACCATTGGGAAGAAAAGGAATATGGTGTAAAAATTGAAAACTAATTTGAAATATTATTTGGCTTTCTGTTTCCTTTTTTCTAAAAAGAAATCTACCGCTAAAAATTACTTTTTTAATATTCTGATACAGTTATAAAACATTTTTTGTCCAAAACCTTATCTTTGGCTGAAAACCATATTGATGAGAAAATTTGTATCGCTCCTTTCCGTTATTATTTGTTTCAGTTATCATTCAAAAGCGCAGGATTCTGCTTTTGTGATCAACGGAAATTTTGAGAAAATAAAAAGCGGAACCATCTTCTTAAACATTTATAAAGAAGGCCAAACTTTTAAAGATTCTACGATCATAAAAGACGGTAAATTCCAATTTGTAGGTTTTGTTTCGTCTCCTTATTTTGCTTCGCTTACAATGCCCGAAAGAAAAAATGACTATTTTACTTTTTATGTAGAGCCTGCAACGATAGAGGTTTCAGGGCGTGGAGATTCTTTGGGTTTATTGGGGGTAAAAGGATCTTCAATCAATGCTGACGACAAATTATTGAAAGAAAGAATGAAACCTATTTCAAAGTGGGAAGACGCAAACAGTAAATTATTTGAGGCGGCATATAAAGATAAAAACCGCAAAGTAATGGACAGCCTCGATCTGGTAGATTATGATATTCTGGCTGCAAAAAGAAGAGTGGTAGGTGCTTTTGTTAATGAAAATCCCAAATCAATTCGGGCCGCAATGTCAATTCTGGAAAACTTTGGATATTACGCAGAAGCGAGTGATGTTGAACCTTTGTACAATACATTGGCTCCGGAAATTAAAAATTCTTTGAAAGGAAAGGAGATAAAAAAAATGATTGATACTTATGCGAAAGTAGCGGTAGGAAAAACTGCTCCGGAGATTACACAGTTTACGGTGGATAGTTCTCAATTTAGTTTGTCTTCATTAAAAGGAAAGTATGTATTGATAGATTTTTGGGCAAGCTGGTGCGGACCGTGCCGCCGCGAAAATCCCAATGTTGTTGCGGTTTTCAACCAATTTAAAGATAAAGGTTTCACAATTTTGGGTGTTTCTTATGACACGAAAAAGGACCGCTGGGTAAAGGCGATCGCTGACGATCATCTCGATTGGAACCAGGTTTCTGATTTGCAAGGCTGGAAAAATGCTACGTCAGATGAATACGGAATTAAAGCCATTCCATCCAACGTTCTGGTTGATAAAAACGGAATAATTATCGCAAAAAATATTTTTGGAGAAAAGCTTAATAAAAAATTAAAGGAAGTTTTGGATTAATCAATTCTTTTTAAAGAAAGCTTTATCATAACAAAATCAAAGTCATCATTAGTTTGATAGCTGCAAATATTTCTGGTAAATGCTTTAGATATTTGGTACAATCTTTTTACCCGTTTTTGCAGCTTCATAAATTGCTTCTATAATTTTTAAATCTTTCAAAGCTTCTTCGCCATCAACCGGTATAATCGGTTTTTTATTGTCAAAAATAATCTCCGCCATTTCATCCATTTGAACTGCTTGTTGAAGAATGTCAGGCGCATTTAATTCACCCTTATTTGTCTTTGCTCTGATTGGCTGATAACTGCTCGCAGGGCTTAGTTCAACAAAACCATCTTTTCCATCAAGAAAAAAGCGATCGAGGTTATTCATGTTATAAGTTGACAAACAGGAGGCGACCGCGCCGCTGGGAAAACCCATTTGAAACTGCATTGTTTCGTCAATGCATTCTTTAAATTTTACTGGATCATTTTTAGTTTCCTGTGCGGTAATCCAAACAGGTTCTTCGCCGGTCATATATCGCGCGCCATTGAGAGCATAAATTCCAATGTCCATCATTGATCCGCCACCGGAAAGTTCTTTATTTAACCGCCATTGATTTGGATCCCCGATGGTAAAGCCACTCAGCCCCTGGAAATATGTAATCTTTCCAAATTCGCCCGCATTTCGCAAACGAATTATTTCCAGAGTGTGTGGTTCAAAATGGATTCTATAACCAACCAATAAATGAACATTGGCTTTTTTACACGCCTCAATCATTTCATGCGCCTCTGTAACATTGATGGCCATTGGTTTTTCACAAATAACCTGCTTTCCTGCATTTGCAACTCGGATTGCGGCATCGTGATGTAGCGCATTTGGTGTAATAATATAAACTGCATCGACATCGGAATTATCTTTTATGTTGTCATAATTATCATAGTTGTAACAGTTGGAAGCCGGAATATTATATTTGCTTTGCCAGTCTGTAATTTTTGAAGGAGTGCCGCTGATCACGCCCACTAATTTTGCTTTCTTACAATGGCGCATCGCTTCAGCAACGCGGGTTGCATAACCGCCAAGGCCCATGATCGCAACTCTTAATACCTGGTTGTTTAATTTATTTTGCATAGATTTTTTAGATGATTTTAAAAAAACAGCGAGACAAAAGCCGCGCTCATTTTATAAATAAAGTTTCGTCGTGAATTCATAATTTAAATTTACGAGCATCAAAAAGTAAGAAAGTTTTTATTTAAAAATAACGTATTTACAATGTTATTTTTTCAGCATCTTTTATAATTTTAAAAATCACTTTCAATTGACATCTTTTTTATCAAAAATTACATTTTATCTTTTTATCAAAAAGCTTCATACAGGTATTAAT
>JBEPVG010000306.1:0-3361 GCA_041691175.1 Chitinophagaceae bacterium | reverse complement strand
CCATTTACTCAATTTCAGGTCTAAGACAAATTTTATCCATTATTTGCATGATCAAAAATGATAACAGTATTTTTTTTAGATTTTTCAATTTTAGATTTTAGATTTGCGGGCTGGCTGAAAGCGGGTTTCAAAAAAGCTCTTTGCTCTTTGCTGAAAGCTTAAAAAATAAATTATGGGAAGAATATTTGAAGTTAGAAAGTCAACCATGTTTGCTCGTTGGGACAAAATGGCCAAACAATTTACACGCATTGGAAAAGAAATAGATATAGCGGTAAAACAAGGTGGCCCTGAACCGGATAATAATTCTTCATTACGCAGATGCATCATTAATGCCAAAGCGGTAAACATGCCCAAAGACCGCGTAGATGCTGCTATTAAACGTGCGATGGGCAAGGATAAAACCGATTATCATGAAGAAGTTTATGAAGGATATGCGCCACACGGAATAGCATTGCTGGTAGAAACTGCAACCGATAATCCTACCAGAACCGTAGCCAATGTCCGCATGTATTTTAATAAAAACAACGGCTCCTTGGGAACCAGTGGTAGCGTTTCATTTATGTTCAATCACATGGGAGAATTTAAAATTAAAAATAAAAATTTAAATATTGAAGAACTTGAATTTGAGTTGATAGATTATGGCCTTGAAGAAATAGGCGAGGACAGCGAAGGGAATATTATTATCCGTACACCGTTCAACGAATTTGGAAATATGAGTAAAGCGCTGGAAGAAAAAAAGATAGACGTTATAACAGCAGAGCTTACCCGTATTCCCACTACCACCGTAGAACTTTCTGAAGACGACGCCAATGAAGTTTTAAAATTAGTAGATAACCTGGAGCAGGATGAAGATGTTCAAAAAGTGTATCATAATTTGAAATAAGAACCTCCATTTTTCGGAGGATTCTCTTATCAATTAATAAATGATTAAGAATCCGCCTTATTTGTTTGTTTACTGCATTTTCCTAAAAATTTTCTCATAAATAGTTTATTGTTTCTTAAAATAATATTCATTTAGCAGAATCCTTATGAAATAAAACTTTCTTTGCATCTACAAGAAAGATTTGACTCACTTATTATATATCATACAACCAACCGGGACACTTTTTTATCTTTAAAATAAATTCATTTTCATGCAATTAAAATTTCCCATTTTATCTGGCATTTTTATAACCATTATCTGCTGCTTTTGTTTTTCAATTTTGCAAGCTCAAAAAACAATTAACGATTATGATGCGCAATGGAAAAAAGTAGAAAGTTTTCAGAAAAAAGGACTGACAAAATCTGCCTTGCAGGAAGTCGAAATTATTTATAATGATGCGAAAAAAAATAATAACGATGCTCAAATAATCAAAACGTTATTATTTAAAATAAACCTGCAACAAAACATAGAAGAAGACGCTTCCGTGAAAAGTATCGATTCTCTGCAACAGGAAATCAGGATGGCGAAAGAGCCCGCGAAATCAATACTGCAAAGCATTACAGCACAAATGTATTGGAACTATTTTCAGCAAAACCGCTATAAAATCTATCAAAGAACCAACACCATAAATTTTGATAAAAAAGACATCGTTACCTGGACATCTGACGAATTACATCAAAAAATAGCCGAATTATATCTTGCTTCTTTAAAAAATGAACCTCTATTACAACATACCAAATTAGAGCCATTTGAAGCAATTATTTTAAAAGGAAATGTGCGCAATCTCCAGCCGACATTATTTGATTTGCTCGCACATCGCGCCTTGGATTATTTCAAAAATGATGAACGGGATATCACCCGTCCAACTTATGCTTTTGAAATAAATGATCCCGTTGCTTTTGCTCCGGTAAACGAATTTATTAATGAGAAATTCATTTCGAAAGATTCCGCATCGCTTCACCAGAAATCGCTGATTATTTATCAAAAATTATTGGCTTTCCATGAAAAGGATGCGGATCCCGATGCATTGATTGATGCCGATCTGGATCGAATCAATTTTGTAAACCAATATGGTGTAATGGAAGATAAAGATTCGCTGTACATCAATGTTCTCAGTCATCTCAGCAAAAAATACGCAGCCAATCCATTATCAGCCCAGGCTACATTTCTGATTGCTCAACTTATTTACAACAAAGCAATCGAAGCAAACAGGAATAAAGATTCTTCTGATTATACAATCATAAAAGCAAAAGAAATTCTTAATAATATTGCACATAAATTTCCTAAAAGCGAAGGCGGTATTAATGCTCAAAATCTTTTAAAAACAATTTCGCATCCTTTTTTAAATCTGACTACAGAAAAAATAAATGTTCCGGATCAGCCATTCCGCACTTTGGTAAACTATCAGAATTTGAATTCTGTTTATTTCCGTTTACTTTCTTTAACACCGGATCTTAAAAAAAGTTTGCAAAAAGAATTTGACAACGATAAGCTTTTTCGAAAATTAGTTTCTATAAAAAACTTTAAAACATGGAAACAGGATTTGCCAAAAACGGATGATTATTTTTCTCATTCTGCAGAAGTAAAAATTGACGCTTTGCCAGTTGGCGAATATGCGTTGATTGGAAGCGCTGATGAAAATTTCAGCCAGGATGCAAATCCGCTCGCTGCCCAATATTTTTATGTTTCTGATATTAGTTTTATCAACAGCGGTGTGCAGTATTTTGTGCTGAACCGCACTACTGGACAGCCTTTGAGCGGAGCAAAAGTGAATGTGTGGAATCAGAAATATGATTACTCAACACGAATTAATGCATTAACGAATCAAGCAAATTTTAGTACAGATAAAAATGGATATTTCAGATTGCCTCCAAGCAAGAATGACAATTCTTCTCAAAATATAAGACTTGATATTACATACAAAAATGACCGGCTATTTCTAGATGATTATCAATACGTTGATTATAATTATTACAATCAAAATGAGGATGTAAAAAACAATTACACCGATCAAAATAAATTCGATGAGGAAAATGCAAAAGTTTTTTTATTTACCGACAGAAGTATTTACCGTCCTGGACAAACAGTTTATTTCAAAGGAATTGGCGTTACCAAAGAATTTAAAACAAAAAAATCAATTCTTCTTCAGTCAAAAGATTCATTGAAAATTATTTTTTCTGATGCTAATAATCAAAAAATAGATTCAGTAAATGTTTTATTAAATGATTTTGGTTCATTCAATGGGAAATTTAAAATACCGGAAAATAAACTGAATGGAGAATTTGCAATTGATGTTAACCATTATAAAAATTCTTCAGTCTTATTTTCATTAGAAGAATATAAACGACCTAAGTTTTACACAGAATTTGAGAAAGCAAAAGGAAATTTTCGTTTAGGCGATACCGTTAGCCGGATCTTTCCACTGAGTGGATAGCCGGT
>JBEPVG010000305.1:0-3369 GCA_041691175.1 Chitinophagaceae bacterium | reverse complement strand
ACTTTCAGATGCGCATCAGATCATTTCGATTACTCATCAGCCTCAAATTGCTGCAAAAGCAAATACGCACTTCTTTGTTTATAAAGAAATCAAGAATGATAAAATTATTACTGCAATAAAAGTATTAAATCCCGATGAAAGGATTACCGCAATTGCAACAATGCTAAGTGGTAAAAAGCCGACTGCTGCTGCGTTTGAGAATGCACGAGAATTAATTGCCAATTAATTGAGGTTCCAGGACGCTAATTGGTTAATGTGCTAATTTGTGTAAATGTGAAAATATGAAAATGAAAATGTGGTTTATTTGTTTGTTTACTGTTTAGAGATTCTTTGATAAAATCGGTTTGATAAATCAACAATAAAATAAAAATAAAATTTATGTCGTACAATTTATTAAAAGGGAAAAAAGGAATTATTTTCGGAGCATTGGATGAAAAATCTATTGCCTGGAAAACCGCTTTGCAATGCCATGACGAAGGTGCTGAAATTCTATTGACCAACGCACCAATCGCAATGCGGATGGGAGAAATCAATAAACTAGCTAAAAAAATAAATGCACCGATCGTTCCGTGCGACGTAACGAGCAACGATGATATGTTGAATTTAATTACGAAAGCAAAAGAGCATTTTGGAGGCAGTTTCGATTTTATTTTACATTCTGTTGGCATGAGCATGAACATGCGAAAAGGAAAACCTTACACAGAAATTGATTACGGGTTTAATCAAAAAACATTGGATATTTCTTCAACAAGTTTGCATCGCCTGTTGGCAACAGCCTATAAAACGGAAGCGCTAAAAGAGTGGGGGAGCGTGGTTGCTTTAACCTATATAGCCGCCCAGCGTGTGTTTCCGGATTATAGCGAGATGGCTGATGCAAAAGCTTTATTGGAAAGTATCGCCCGCAGTTTTGGTTATCATTATGCATTAAAAAATAAAGTACGCGTCAATACGGTTTCTCAATCGCCAACCCGAACTACTGCAGGAAGTGGCGTAAAAGGCTTTGAAGGTTTTATAAATTATGCAGAAAAAATGAGTCCGTTGGGAAATGCGACTGGCGAGGATTGCGCAAATTATATTGTTACACTTTTCAGCGATCTTACCAAATATGTTACGATGCAAAATCTGTTTCATGACGGTGGCTTTTCATCAACCGGGGTAACGCATGATGTGATTGAGCAAATGGAAAAATAACGATTAATTTTTTAAATTTGAATAAATAAAATATTATGTCAGATGTAACAATCTTGCGAAAACAAGTGAAAAAATTTGTAGAAGAAGCTTCTGAAAAGGAACTGGAAATTATGTATCATCTATTTGAAGCAACCAATAAAACTGATTGGTGGAGCGAAATAAGCGCGGATCATAAAAAAGCAATTGACAAAGGAATTGCACAATTAGAAAATGGAGAAGGGATTCCTCATAATGATGTAATGAAAAAGTATGGTAAATGGTTAAAGAAGTAATCTGGACACCACTCGCTGTTGAATCTTTTGAAAAAATTATAGAATACCTTTCAAGGAATTTTGGGGAAACCACTATAAAGCATTTCGTTAAAAGTGTTGATTCTAAAATTAAATTAATTCAATCAAGACCGAGAATGTTTAGACCTACGAATAAAAGAGCAAATACGTATATCACTATTATTAGAAAAAGGACAACCCTTACTTATAGATATAATTCTTCAAAAAATCAAATAGAATTAGTAGTTTTTTGGGGCATGCAAAATCCTTCAAAAAGACCAATCTGATTTTAAGATTTTTTATTCATAAAAAAGCCGCTCCATTCCGGAGCGGTTTTTTCAATGATTATTTTAAATCTGAATTTTAACTCTAAACGACTTTCACGTTCAAATTCAACATTCTTCCTAATATTCATCTTCATTAAAAAAGAAGTCTTCCTGGCTTGGATAATCAGGCCAGATGTCTTCAAGACTTTCATAAATATCGCCACCTTCGTCTTCCAATTCCTGCAAATTTTCTACAACTTCTATAGGTGCGCCACTACGAATCGCGTAATCAATTAGTTCATCTTTTGTGGCCGGCCACGGTGCTTCTTCAAGATGAGAGGCAAGTTCTAATGTCCAAAACATACTATTTATCGTTTATTTTTGGTTATAAAATTAAAAAAAGGGTTTTCTAATTTTCCGCAAATGTAAAAGTTATATTTAGAAATCCAAATATTGTTTTTTCGGAGCTTATTTTCTGTGAAATGACCTGATTTTAAGATTAATATTGCGTTCCTTTTATTTATTAATTTTTATTTTTCAATTTCAATTTTACCCTTACATTTAATTATGTTAAAAGCTTCAGGAATTTATAAAAATTATGGCCCGTTGCCTGTTTTAAAAGGTGTGGATATCGAAATTTCAAAAGGAGAGATCGTCAGTATTGCCGGATCTTCCGGCGCAGGAAAAAGTACTTTATTGCATATATTAGGCACACTGGATAGTGCTGATAAAGGAACAATAAGTATTGAGAATGAAAATGTGGGCCACTTGAAAGGGAAAAGATTAGCGGCTTTTAGAAATCAACATATTGGTTTTGTTTTCCAATTTCATCACCTGCTCCCTGAATTTTCTGCTTTGGAAAATATTTGTATTCCTGCGTGGATTGCAGGGAAAAAAAATAAGGAAATTGAAAAACGTGCGAAGGAATTATTAGAATTATTAAATCTTAAAGATCGTGGCGAACATAAGCCTGGAGAGCTTTCCGGCGGCGAACAGCAGCGGGTCGCAGTTGCAAGAGCGCTTATTAATAATCCTTCAATAGTGATGGCAGATGAGCCGACCGGCAATTTAGATTCTGCCCATGCAAAAGAATTGCATAATTTATTTATTGATCTTCGTAACCGATTTCAGCAAACATTTTTGATCGTCACTCACAATGAAGAACTGGCACAATTAAGTGACCGTCTTTTGCACATGAAAGATGGAAAAATTATCAGTTAACAAAACTTCAATTACTTAAAATAAAATGAAAAAAGCACTTCTTACAGTATTTTTATTAATCATTTCTAACTCGTTTATGACGCTCGCGTGGTATGGTCATTTGAAGTTAAAAGAGATGCATAAACTCGTTGGCGTTAGCCTTTTCATGATTATCCTGATGAGTTGGGGCGTTGCTTTTTTTGAATATTTGTTCATGGTTCCGGCTAACAGAATCGGGTTTGATGAAAACGGCGGCCCTTTTTCTTTATGGCAATTAAAAATAATCCAGGAAGTAATTACACTTTCAGTGTTTACGACTTTTATGCTTTTTTTCTTTAAAGATCAGCCTTTACGATGGAATCATTTGGTCGGTTTTGCATTGTTGATCCTCGCGGTATTTTTTCTTTTTAAAAAATAAATATTTCCATGGCCTTGCGTGTAAT
>JBEPVG010000304.1:0-3384 GCA_041691175.1 Chitinophagaceae bacterium | reverse complement strand
AATATTTTTTTTCAGTCAAATAATCTAAAATTTCATATGTGTATTCAAAAACTTTTTTCTTAGTTGGAAGAATTTCCAAAAAATATTCACTCAAATCTTTCGATAATTTTTCATCTGCTATTTTAAAATCGAGTAGCGTGCGCCACATCCGACGCCATTTCAATTCTTCCGTGGTGATAAACCCTTTTTCATAACGATCCCATAAGACGGCATTGTGATTTAGATAGGTTGAATAAAATTGAGTGAAAGGCACGATTGCTTTGGACTCCAGGTCAAAAAATTTGTATAATTCAAAAAGGGACTCCTTTGCATTTGAATCAAAATCCCAAAGTGTGTGATCAAGATCAAAAAAAAGATGTTGATATTTCAAAGATGTATTTTTCAAAAATGTCGCCTTTAGATTTTAGATTTGCTCATGAGTACAAAAATATAAATACATGATGAATATAGTAATCACGGGCGGCAGCAAAGGTATGGGAAAAGCAATGGCGGAAAAGTTTGCTGCTGAAAGCAACCACATTTTTATTTGTTCGAGAAATGAAAAAGAACTTGCTGCAACAACAAACGAAATCAATAAAAAATATTCCGGCTCTGTTCAATATTTTCCAGCAGATCTTTCTCATAAAGATGGAGTTTTAAAATTTTCTGACTGGCTTTTGAAAAAAAAGATTAAGATAAATATTCTCATTAACAATGCTGGACAATTCGTTCCGGGAAACGTTTATGATGAACCTGAAGGAAACCTTGAAAAAATGATAAATATAAATTTGTATTCTGCTTATCATTTAACCCGAGCTTTGCTTCCGCAAATGATGAAGAATAAATCCGGACATATCTTCAACATTAGTTCTATCGCGGCTTTGATGGCTTATAATAACGGCGGTTCTTATAGTATCAGCAAATATGCGTTAGTGGGCTTTAGCAAAAATTTGCGGGAAGAAATGAAACAATATCATATAAAAGTAACAACAGTTTATTCCGGCGCAGTTTATACTTCTTCATGGGAAGGCGCGGGTATTTTGCCGCAAAGAATTATGGATGTTGCGGATATTGCAAATATGATTTATGCGGCTTCTTCACTTTCGCCACAGGCATGTGTGGAAGATATTATAATCAGGCCATTGCTGGGTGATCTTCCTTAAATGTTTTTTAACAACAGCTTATTCTATTAACCTTTTTTTAAATTCAATTCCGAGTATTTTTGTAACTCATCTTTTCCGAAAAAATGATTACATTTTCACGATCTTATTTACAAAGAATTCCGGGATTATTTATTTTTTTTGCTGTAATTTTTTTTGAGCAAACTACTTTTGCCCAAGTAAAATTCTCTGTTGTTTGTCCTGATAAAAAAATAGGAAAAAATGATTTGCTTCAGATTCAATTTAAGGTCGAAGGGGCATCAAACGTTGATAATATTACACCGCCTGCTTTCAATAATTTTATGGTAATTGAAGGGCCTAACCAACAAAGAAGCGTTACCAGTATTAATGGAAAAGTAAGCCAGTCAGTTGCAATTGGTTTTTCATTGCAACCAACGTCCACCGGAAAATTTACCATTGGATCTGCAACTGCGCGCGCAGATGGAAATAATTACAAAACAAATCCCATAACGGTACAAGTTGTTTCTGGCTCCATTGTTCAACAAAATAATAGCCATCCGAATTTATCTCCTTTTCCGAATTCGAATTTCGATTTATCTCCAACTCCTGTTACCCATCAATTTGATGATTACATTTTAAAACCCGGTGAAAATGTGGCCGAAAAAACTGCGAAGAATCTTTTTTTAAAATTAGATGTCGACAAAAAAAGTTGTTATGTGGACGAGCCCATTGTTGCTACTTATAAACTTTATACGAGACTTCCATCTGAAACCACGATTACCGATGCGCCATCTTTCAATGGCTTTTCTGTAAACGATCTTGATGTAAATAACAATGCCACACAGGAAAGATATAATGGCCGCATGTATAACGTTTATACGCTTCGAAAAGTGGAATTGTATCCATTGCAACCCGGAAATGTTACACTTGACCCCGTTGTTGCAGATAATAAGGTGACATTTATAAAATCTGAGTATGCTACTTTGCCTAGCAATGATAATTTCTTTGATATGTTAGATAATTTTGGCCAGGCCGCACTTCCGCCGGAAGCACAAATAACTCAAAACGTAACTTTAAAATCTACCCCAATAACGATCACTGTAAAACCACTGCCTTCTCAAAATAAATCTGCAGATTTCAGAGGTGCTGTTGGTGATTTTACAATTGCTTCTTCTTTAGAAAAAAATGAAATTACTACCGATGATGCCGGAACTTTAAAATTAACAGTGACCGGAAAAGGGAGTATTCAATTGATAAATGCACCTGTAATTAATTGGCCGAAAGGCATAGATGGTTTTGAAGCAAAAGTGAAAGATAATGTAGATAAAACAAAAGTTCCAATCCAGGGAAGTAAAACTTTTTCTTATCCTTTTACTGTATCCAAACCTTGGATAAATTCCATTTATCCAAACTCTTTTTCCTTTTTTGACCCGGCTTCTTCTTCTTACAAAACCTTGCACACTTTGCCTTTGGAAGTGAATGTGAAAAAAGGAAAGCGTAATTTATTTAAAAATGAGAATTCAAAAAATTCTGCTGATACAAATTCGCTTTTTTCAAAACGAACTGAATTAACCTATGGCATCGCGCTTGTTGTTTTGATTATTTTTGTAATTCTTTTTTTTAGGATTAAAAAAAATAAAGAAAAAAATGAGCTGCAAAAAAATATCAAAGTTGATGATTTAAGAAATGAGACTAAAGAGGAAGATGAAGAATTTCTAATCCCTCAAAGCCCCTTAATGGAGGCTTATGAGAAACTGAAGGCTGGCAACGGGAATGAATTTTATCATGTGCTGGATGCTTCTTTAAAGAAATATTTGTGCTCTAAATTTAAAGTTCCTGCAAACGAATTATCCAAAAAAAGATTGAACGAAGAATTGGATAAATGTAATGTGAGCCTTGGAACGTCACTCATGTTAAATTCGTTAATGGAGGATGTAGAAATAAATTTATATGCGCCTCATTCTAACATTACGGGGTTAAATAATGTTTTTGAAAAGGCCTCAGAAGTAGTGTCCTTGTTAAACAAACAGGTTTGTTGATAGTGTATATGGTGGATTACAGGTTATTTATTTCTATAATAACCATTATTATATTTTTTAAAAACCACATTTTACTGCATAAACGCTATTTCAATTTTGATAACCTGGAAATATTTTTATTTGCAAGAATGGTGTGAGAAAACATTTTGCCATATAATATAGTATTCACATGTTTTATACATGACTAATTGTTTGATTAAGTTATTGGGTGTAGTTCGCTTGACGAAAGGTGGGCTTCTAAAAAA
>JBEPVG010000303.1:0-3384 GCA_041691175.1 Chitinophagaceae bacterium | reverse complement strand
CTTATTTTCCCGGGTAGTGACCTTTTAGACAGCCTAACTTTCCAAAATTTCTGTTTAAAATTACGCTTCTTTTTTCTCTTTTACTTTTTCAGAGGCTGCTGCTTTTACATTTTTAGTTACCGGCCTTGATTTACCAAAAGAGCCCATAAAAATTTTACCTTTTTTTGTTTTTTTGTCTCCGCGTCCCATTTACTATTTTTATTTATATTTTGTTGATGAATAATTGATAATAAAAAAAGCAAGATACAATATTGCATCTTGCTTTTTCAAACTTTTACGAAAATTAGATTTTCGATGACAGTTCTTTACCTGCTTTAAATTTAGCTACTTTCTTAGCCTTAATTTTAATCACAGCGCCAGTTTGAGGATTGCGGCCATTGCGCGCAGCCCTTTTACTAACAGAAAAAGTTCCGAAACCAACAAGGGTAACTTTTCCACCACTTTTTAAAGTCTTGGTAACTGCTGTAGTAAAAGAATCTAAAGCAGCGTTAGCCTGGGTTTTTGTAACTCCTGCGTCATCAGCCATTTTGGCGATTAGTTCAGCTTTGTTCATAATAATTTATTTGATTTTTTAAACAGTGACAAATATAGAAGGTTTTTCAATGTAATAAAATTTTTGTAGAATAAATTTTTCCACCAAATGGGTTGTAACCCACGATTGGCAACGTTTTTAGCGAAGGAAAAGTGGATTTACTGTAAATCATAATCTACGCGCTTTATTTCTAAAACAAGTGCCAGCAAGGCTTTCAGCGAATATTTGGACTAGATCGCTACTGGCAAGTGTTTTTGGCGAAAAGTAGATTTACGATGAAATAAAAAATATAAACACTTATTGCACATTTTGAAGAAGTGTGCGAAAGGATATCACATGATCACCCCATTTCCCGTTACTTTTTTGCCTAAGTTGTGAAGCAAAATTATTGACATAATCGTCATACCCACTTTTGAGATTTGCATAAAACTGAATTACAAATGTTTTTCCATCTTCCTCTTCATGTTCTAACAATTCGTAAAACCGATGATCGTAAAAACATCCTGTTGCAATTATTTCAGGGATATGAATTTCTTTTTGCCATTGCATCCACTTTCCCAAAATTTCTTTCTCCACTTTTACCGTGATGTTATAAATGAACATTTCTTATAAATTTCTTATCCAAATATTTCTAAAACTAATCGGTTTACTTTTATCACCATGTGCTTGCAATTTTATCGGGGATGGCCCATGTGCGGTGTAAGAAGGATGGCCGATGTAAAGTGTTTTCCCTTTTAACTCAACATTATTTTGAATTAAAATACCGTTAAAGAATGCGGTAACTTTTGCCGGGGATTTTAAAGAGCCATCCTCGTTAAAACGAGGTGCAGTCCATAATACATCATAAGCTTGCCACTCGCCCGGAGGAAAATTCGCATTTACTAAAGGTGGATATTGTTTGTAAATACTCCCTGCCTGTCCATTTACATAAGTTGAATTATTATAAGAATCTAAAATCTGCAATTCATAACCATCATCGCCTTTTCCTGTAGAAGCAAGAAACAGCCCACTGTTTCCTCTAGCTTGTCCAGAGCCTTCAATATCTTTTGGTTCTTTCCATTCCAAATGCAATTGATAATCCATAAAAGATTGCCTGGTCTGAATATTTCCCGAATGTTTATTTACTGTCAAAATTCCTTTGTTTACGATCCAATCCGCTTCTTTGGTTGTATCATTTGTCAAGACCCATTTACTTAGATCTTTTCCATTAAATAAAATAATTGCGTCAGACGGCCTGTCACCACACGTTTTGCCGGGAGTAACTACCGCCGGTACGGGTGAATAAATTTCCGTGTCTTCGGGTTTCATTTTTTCTTGTGCATTTACCATGCTTACACTGCACGCAACAATAGCAATGCTAATAAACAAATTTTTTTTCATGATTATGTGTTTTTATTTTTTTAAAATCTTGCCAGCAATTTAAAATTTATTAACCGTGGCGTTAATCGGTTTGGAATGCTGAAAGTATCGTTATTAAAATCTTTTATTAATTGATAAGAAATAATATTTGCGCGATCAATCAAATTAAGAACTTCAAGGCTTGCCCAGATATTTTCAAAACTTCTGAATGGTGAATGGCTTCGTCTTAAAGATTTTTCGCTTAATAATAATGCGCTAAAACCCACGTCAACTCTGATATACGGCTCAATGATCAATGCGTTCCGATACTTCACGTTATTGGGAATATTGTAACTCATATTGCTTCCATAGATCATATTTAAATGTACTTTAAAATTTTTATTTGTACTTAAATAATCTTGTAAAAATAGTCCCATTGTAATCAATCTGTCGCTCGGTCTTCTTATCCAGCCTACGTTTGTTTTTACACTATCTGCAATTACCTGGTCTGTTGTTTTTGAAGAAATAATTTCTCCTCCCGCATTTTTATAAGTGTAATAAAAATCGTTATCAATGTTTTCTTTTGTCTGGCTAATGCCAATACTGAACCAGCTTTCAGCGTCTTTTACCAATTCTGTAAATATTCTCGTTTCTATTCCGGTTGCGTATGCACGTGCATTATTTTCTCCAAAATAACGGATTCGGACATTGTCAATATCATAAGGATCTACATCCCAAAGTGATTTATAATAAGCTTCTGTTGTGATGCGCATTGGCCGGTTGAGATTAGATATATTGTAATCAAATCCTGCAACATATTGAATACTCTTTTGGCTTTTTAATGCAGTATTTATTGAGCCGTCATATCTTCTCATTTCGCGATAGAATGGAGGCTGGTCGTAAATTCCAGCAGATGCCTTAAAGATAATATCGCGATTCCAATCAGGTTTATAACTGATTTGCGCCCGCGGACTTATTAAAAACTCTTTGTTCAATGAGTTATAATTAAATCTTACGCCAACTTGTAAAGTTACCTGTGCAACGGCACCAGAGAGACGGATATTATCCATTACATAACCGCTGTATTTATCAATTGTAAAATTTGCATTGGATTTCAAAACATTGCTGAGATTAATTTGATTTGGATTAAATGGCAAAGAATATCCGGCGCTGTCCTGATATTCCCATTCATTTAGATGATCATTAATAAACGTATGGTCTACGCCTGCGCCCCATTGGATAAAATGTTTTCCCAGATCATAACTTCCTTTATGACTAATGTTGTAAACCTGTATCTCCAGTGCATTCCGGGCATAATTTTGATAAACACCTGCGCCAAGCGGGTTTGTTATTTTGCCAAAATCGGGTTGCGTTTTGTCAAAGCTTCTTTCACCAAAAAGATATGCTCCGGTGATATCAAAATTTTCGTTTTCATTGTCGCCATAACGGCTGATCATCCATTTTAATTTTACTTTTTTATTTACATTTTGTACAAGGCTTACTCCGAGTAAATT
>JBEPVG010000302.1:0-3388 GCA_041691175.1 Chitinophagaceae bacterium | reverse complement strand
CTACATGGATGTACCGAGTGGCGTTAAATGTGGCTATTTCATTTTATCGTAAAAATAAATCGAAGAAAACATTCAATTATGATGAAATTAAAAGTGATCCCAAAGATGAAGTAGGCCATTCAGCCGAATTGGAAAGTAACCTTACTATTCTTGAAAAATATGTAGATCAATTAAAAGAACTTGATAAAGCATTGATGCTCCTTTACCTGGAATCAAAAAGTTATAAAGAAATATCAGAGATTCTAGGAATCTCAGAAACCAATGTAGCCACTAAAATCAGCAGGATAAAAGAAGTTTTAAAAGAAAAATTTTCAAATCTTAATAATTAAAAAGATGGACGATACACAAATAAAAAATATCCTGGAATCTTATAATCAAAAGCTAGATCAGGTGCAGATTTTGAATATTCAATCCTGGGTTTTAAATATGAAAAGTTTTGAAACTTTGCAAAAATATAGAGCCTACTCCAAATTAAAATCATTACTAAATTTTAAATTATTCGCTGTTGCTTTGGGTATTTTGTGGTTACTTTTTTTAGGCTATATCTTTTATTTTTCATTTGAAAAAGTAGGTATATTTTTCATCGTTTCCTGCGGTGCGATCATCTTATTTACAACGCTTGCGATCGCCGTTTACTTACATCATGTCAATTTGATAAGTAAGATTAATAATAGCGAAAGTGTAATAATAGCACAGGAGAGAATTACAAAATTGAAACTCTCAACCCTTAATATAACCCGTATCCTTTTTCTGCAAGCGCCTTTTTATTGCACCTTTTGGTGGACAACTAAAATGATCGTGGCTTCTCCCTTTTCTTTCTGGTTTATTTCGTTTCCGGTAGGGCTGCTTTTTACATTCGCTTCTATCTGGCTTTACAAAAATATTTCCATTAAAAATGTAAATAAAAAGTGGTTTAAAATTTTATTTAATTCTCCGGAATGGAATTCGTTAGAACGTTCGAATTCTTATCTCGAAGAAATAAAAGCTTTTAAAAAAGGAATTTGATTTTTTTGGATTGAGAAGAAAAATTATTTTTCTTTTTTTCTAAAAGATTTGTCCGGAGAAGAAATTATTTTTTGAAAGAAACTTTCGGAGACTTCTAATGCTTTTGAGATATTATTTTTTTCTAAATTTTCCACAGGATGATGGTTCGTTTCTTTAATAGATTGTACAAATAACATAGCTACCGGCACTACCTTGCCGATAATGGCAGCATCATATACGGCACCGCTTTCGATTGAGACTAGTTGAATATTTTTTTCGCTGAGAGAGTCTTCCAGAAGGCGCCGTAGCTTTTTATTACAAATTACAGGATCGGTTTCCTGGATTAGTTTCCATTCAAAATAAATATTTCTTTTGTCACATATTTTTTCACATAAAAAATAAATGTTTTCGTAAGCATTGGATAATAATTCAGCATTACCACTTCTGATATCCAGCGAACAGTTGACTTTCCCAGCTATCTTATTAGATGCTGAATTTTGAACATTTATTTTTCCTACTGTGGCCAAAAGATTCTTTTTTTCGCGCTTTGCATATTTCTCAACTTGTAAAATAAATTTTGCTACTGCGGCCAATGCATCATTTCTCTTATCCATTTCTAATGTTCCTGCGTGTCCTTCTATACCACTGAAAACAATCTCAATCCTTTTTTGCCCGTAAATTGAATTGACTACCCCAACAGGAACTACGCCATCTGATAAAATGTTTCCGGGTTCTGAATGGATTTCAAAATATCCTAAAATATCGTCAGCAAGAATTGCATCATTTTTTATTTTTTCAGGATCGAGTTTTAAAGAAATTAAAACATCAGATAATGAATTACCATTTTCATCTTCTAAACGCAATAATTTATTCTCAAAATTACCGGCAACAGCTTTGCTGCCTAAATAATTATAATTAAACCTTGCTCCTTCCTCTTCTGCAAAAGCAATCAGTTCAATATTAAAAGGAAGTTGTAGTTGCTCTTGATTAATATTTTCAATTATATCGAGTCCAATAAGGATTCCTAATATTCCATCATTTTTATCCGAATAAATTCCTTTGTCAAAATGCGAGCCGATCAAAAAAGTTTTTGCTTCTGGATTATTGGATTTTAATTTTCCTCTTATATTTCCAATATTATCTATCCTGGTTTCAAGCCCTGCCTCATTCATCCAACCAGCTATTTTTTGACTTTTTTCTATAAAACCTTGCAAGCCATATAAAACTGATTGAGGATTTTCACCAGTAAGTTCATTTATTCTTTGTTGAATAATTAAAGCCCTTGCCTGAAAGTTTTTCATATAATTTTAAAGAGATGATTAATGAATAAAGTGAAATCCTGTTAATTTTTCCTGCGAAGTAAACGAATTTTTATTATACGTGTTAAAGGAACTCTTTTTGAAAAAATTAAAATATGGAAAGAATTGAAATTAAACATCTATTTTTTTGTTGCTAAAAATATTCAGGCAAATAAATAATTATTTCATTTTTTTTCAGCAATTTTTTTATAAAAATTATTACTACAAAAAATTGGCAGTAAATCAATAAATAATTAAGTTTTTTGTTTATCATTTATGGATAATTACGAAAAACCTAATAAGAATTTAGAGTTTCAATTGAAGTGTCAGGTAAAAAGATCTTCCTTCAGAAGGGATGATTCCAGGACCAGGGAAGCCAGTGGTGCGTCGTGTAAAATATTTGGTATCGGTTAAATTATTTGCTGAAATTGAAATCATCCATTCGCCGAACCGGTAGCTCGTGGTAAAATCAACTGTATTGTATTTGGGAATAAGCCCCACACTTCCATCAGTTGAGGAGGTAGCGTTTGTAGCGTCAGAAAATTCGGCAGATGTATATGAATATTGCAAGCTTCCGCTCAGTTTCTTAAATATATAATCTATGCCAAAACGATAGATCCAAGGCGCAGCATATTCCACTTGTTTTCCTTCAAATTTTTTTCGTGTCGGATCGTTTTTAGGGTTGATATAAACGGCGTCGGTATAAGCAAGGGAGCCAAAAACTGCTAATTTATTAGGAGAATAACGATGGTTTTTTAGTAAATGAAGAAGATTAATATCAGCATAGCTTTCGGTACCCATGCTACGCGAATCGCTGATATTGGTTTTGTATTGATAAATATCTGTGTTGCCATCTACCTGCAATAAAGTGCCTATCCTGTTTCTGTACAATAAATAAAACGCGCTGAAATCGAAACTGACAAGGCTTTTATATTGCCCGCGGTAACCAATATCAAAATTGTACCCTTTCACGTCTTTTAAATCCAGATTCACTTTCATATTCGGTTGTATCAATACAATATCTCCAAAGTTTACAGGGCTGTAGTTTTGAGAAAAATTTGTGTACGCATCTGTTTTGGAAGAAATTTTATAATCTAAACCAATAC
>JBEPVG010000301.1:0-3389 GCA_041691175.1 Chitinophagaceae bacterium | reverse complement strand
GGATAAACCACTTTTAATCCCGGCGTATGAACAAACCACGCTTCATTACTCTGGCTGTGAAACGGCCCTGCGCCAACACCAGCGCCTGTTGGCATTCGAATTACCACATCTGCATTTTGCCCCCAGCGATAATGAATTTTTGCAAGATTATTGATGATCTGATTAAAGCCTACCGTAACAAAATCCGCGAATTGCATTTCCATCACACTTTTAAATCCTTCGAGCGAAAGGCCAAGCGCTGCGCCAACAATCGCACTTTCACACAAAGGTGTATTGCGAACTCTTTCTTTTCCGAATTCATTTAACAACCCTTCTGTTATTTTAAAAGCGCCGCCATATTCTGCAATATCCTGACCCATCAAAATTAAGTTTGGATGCACCTTCATTGATTGATAAAGCGCTTCTTTAATTGCATCAATAAATCGCACACCTCTTGGTGACGTTGAGTTTGAAGGAAATAGATTCTTTGTAACAGGAGTACATTTCCTGGCATAAACATCTTCAATTTGTTCTTTACCAATTGAAGAATTGAAAACAGAAAAAGACTTTATTTCTTCTTCTGCTGATGCATAACTTTTTTCAATATATCCTTTTATCTCATCTTTTATACCGGCAACCTGGAGATTAGTGAGCACATTTTGTTCCACTAAAAAATGTTCATAATTTTTTATCGGATCTTTTTCAATCCATTGTTCAAACATTTCTTTCGGAACATATTTTACACCACTTGCTTCTTCATGGCCACGCATCCTGAAAGTCATGCATTCTATCAAATATGGCTTTTGATTTTTAATACAATATTCGCGAACGCCTTTAACTGTTTCATAAACCGTCAAAATATTATTGCCATCGATTTGCACACCTTCCATTCCATAACCTTTGGCGCGATCCACTAAATTCCGGCAACGGTATTGTTCGCTTACCGGGGTACTTAACCCGTAGCCATTATTTTCAATGATAAATATGACCGGTAGATCCCAAACTGCCGCCACGTTCAAGGCCTCATGAAATTCGCCTTCGCTGGTACCACCTTCGCCGGTAAAAGCAAGCGAAACTTTCTCTTCATTTTTTAATTTATATGCGAGTGCAACCCCATCAGCAACAGAAAGTTGGGGCCCGAGATGTGAGACCATTCCGCAGATAAAATGGTCTTTACTTCCAAAATGAAAACTTCGTTCCCGTCCTTTGGAATAGCCGTCAAGAGCGCCCTGCCATTGTTTTATCAAATCTTTTAAAGGCATTTTTCTGGTTGTAAAAACACCAAGATTCCTATGCAATGGCATGATCCATTCATCCGGATGAAACGCATAAGCAGATCCGACTGAGATCGCTTCCTGGCCAATGCCGCTAAACCATTTGGAAACCTTTCCCTGCCTTAAAAGCAGAAGCATTTTCTCTTCAATCATCCTGGGAAGAAGCAGTTCTTTGTAAAGTTCTGTAAGGGTTACATCTGATAAATCTCTCTTGTTGAATTCCATGTTACAAATTTCATCTTTTCATTTGTAAATAAAAAAGAATGATGTTTTTGAGTCTGTCACCAATCTGATTGTTTGCTTCTCAAAAAAGAATTACCAGCGTATGTCAACCAGTAAACAAACAAATAATTCAGATTTTCAATTTCAAAAAAATAAAATTGAATTAATCATTTTTTTGCAATCCTGAAATTGCAGATGAAATAAACGATAGTAATATTCCGAAAATAAATGCCCACAAAAATCCATGAATATGGATTCCGGAAACAAATTTATCAGCCAGAATTACCATTATAACATTAATGATCAAAAGAAATATTCCCAAAGTAAGAATGGTAATAGGTAAAGTTAAAAGAATCAAAACCGGTTTTATAATTGCATTCAAAATTCCCAAAACAATTACAAAAATCAAAGCGGTTGAAAAAGAATCAATGACGATATGCGGCTTTAAGATTATTGACAATCCGTAAGCTACAACAGCGGTTACAAGAAGCCTGACGATAAATTTCATAGTATAATTTTTCTTAAAAATACTTTATATAACAAGCAATTCAAAAAATTGTTCCGGCACCAAATATTTATTTGATAATTCAAGCAATTCTTCTGAAGAAACTTCTTTAACCACTCGCAAAGAATCATAAAAATAAGTTTCATCGAGGTCATTGATGATCAAACTTTTCCACCGTGAAATTATTTGAAACGGGCCATCAATGTAACCAAGATTAAGACCCATCATATAATTTTTTACCAATAATAGTTCTTCTTCATTAACCGGTTCTTCTCTTAATAATTGCATCTCGTTGTAAACTTCTTTAATCGTTGCTTCGCAAACTTCTTTTCCGGCTTCGGTGCTTACAACCCACGAATTTTCTTCAAGATGATTCTCCAAATAACTGTGAATTCCATAAGTATATCCTTTGTCTTCACGGATATTTCCCATCAACCGGGAGCCAAAATAGCCTCCGAATATAGTATTCAATATGATTGCTTTTTTAAAGTCAGGATGTTTATGATCCGGAAAAGGACGACCAATGCGGATTGCGCCCTGAATGCCATCTTTATCATTATGAATAAAATATTTTTTATCAGAAGATATTTCTCGTTTGTGCATGACCGTTAGTATATGCTGATTTAGCAAAAGATCACCAAATTGAGTGTCCAGTAATTGTTCAAAATCAGCTGGTAATTTTCCTGCTGAAAAAATTTTACATTTTGCATTTAAATAAAATTGCTGAAAAAAAGTAACAAGATCTTCCCTGGTTATCTCTTCAATATTTTCTTTTGAACTTACTCTTCCATACGGATGTGTGGCACCATACAAATATTGATCAATCATCCGGTTTGCAACAAAATCACATTTAAGTAAATTGACTGAAAGCCGCTGAATACTGTTTTGCTGAAATATTTCCAGTTCGCTTTGCGGAAATACTGCATCCGTTATTAATTCTCTGATAACCGGCAACAATTCTTTTAAGTGTTTTGCAAGGCAATGCAAAGTGATCGAGGCAGTTTCGTTATAACATTTACGACTCAGATAAGCACCATAATATTCAAAGTGTTCTGTTATTTCAAAAGCGTTTTTTTTGCTTGTTCCGTTTTTAATTAGATGATTTGTAGCACCAGCAACGCTGTTCCTATTTTCATAATTATTACCCGCGTCAAATACAAATTCAATCATCACCACTTCTTCGGCACCGTCATTAACATAATAAACCGGAACGCCGTTTGAAAGTGAAAAACGTGTGCACGGTTTTAAATTATTGTCGACAACGAAGGTTGTAAGAGACATATCGAAAACAGTACTCCGATCGGTTGTGGCGTTTTACTCCTCGTGTACGAAAAAGTCTTCAAGGAAAAGTTTTCCGCGATCTCGAGGCTGCAAGCATATGGAGGCCAATAAATACCATTGGATGAGAA
>JBEPVG010000300.1:0-3403 GCA_041691175.1 Chitinophagaceae bacterium | reverse complement strand
GATTTAGGATTTAATTGAAGCAAAATTGTGCGATGAAAATGAAGCAGGGAAAGGGTTTTGAGTGCGTTTGTGATTTTAGGAATTTTTTTATAACAGTAAATAAACAAATAGGGAGGATTTGGATTTTATGCTTTGAAGAAAGAATTTATTAGAAAATCAAATCACTTCCCTTTGCTCCTTACCGCTTTTACTTCACCCACCGTAACTACCGAAGCTTGGTTACCAAAACTATTTCTTACATAAGTGAGCACGTCGGCTATTTCCTGGTCTTTCAGAATTTTTAACGAAGGCATTGGATTGGTATAAGTTTTATCATCTATTTTAGTATTTTTCAATCCATTTAAAATTATTTTGATCAATTGCTCTTTTTCGCCTAAAACATAGGAAGTATTGATCAATGGCGGATTCAGGTGAGGAACGCCACCGCCATCAGCCTGGTGACAGGAAATGCAGTATTTCTTATACACTTTCTCACCAGGCAATTTTGTTTTCTGTACGGCTGAGAATGTTTCTAGTTTTTGTTTTGAAGAATATTTTGTGCCTTTGTTTAAATACAATCCAAAGGGAACTAATAAAAAAGAAAGAACAATTATTTTATTCATTTAATTTATTTTTTCTGATACATGATTCTATAAATAGTTCCTTTTACATCATCTGAAACATAAAGCGATCCATCAGGACCTTGAGCCAGTCCGCATGGACGATGTTTGGCACCGCCTGGAGAAAGATTTTTTTGTCCTGCAAAACCATTTGCAAAAATTTCCCATTTCCCGGATGGCATTCCATCTTTAAAAGGAACAAAGGCCACAAAATATCCGGCTTGCGGCTCGGGACTTCTATTCCATGAGCCATGAAAAGCAATGAACGCGCCGTTCTTATATTTTTCGGGAAATTGATTTCCAGTATAAAATAATAATCCATTAGGAGCCAAATGACCGGGAAAGGCCATCACAGGATCTAAGTATTTTTTATCCGCAGTTTTTTTACCATTACCTCCATATTCAGGCATCAGAATTTGTTTCTTTTGAATTTGATCATAATAAATGTATGGCCAGCCGGCATTATCGCCCTTTTGTAATTTATACATACATTCTGCAGGAAGAATGGCAGAAGTTTTTGAATCAAAATATTTCGGAAACAAGTCATGCAATTGATCACGGCCATGCTGCATCACAAAAAGTGCGTTGTCTTTTTGATTCCAATCTAAACCAACTACGTTCCGCAAGCCACTTGCATAATGAACGCCATCGCCATAAGTTTGGTTTGCTTTGTCAGCTTTAAATTGCCAGATGCCACCGGCAGAATCTAAAATCGGGCAACCTTTCATTCCCATAGAGCCTGGCTGCCGGTCCTGTTCCTGGCAGGAGTTTGAATAGGCGCCTATATTTACATACAAATTTTCATCGTTGTCAAACGTAAAAGATTTTGAATTATGTTCACCGCGATCTATTAATCCGAAAACGATCTTTTCGGGATTATTTTGATCAGCCACTTCATTCTTATCATCCAATTTATAGCGATAAATTTCTGTATTCGAAGAAGCATATAAATATCCATCGTTCAGAGCTACTTCTGTGCCGCCAAAATCGCCAAAGCCGGTTTGCTTGTCCATTTTTCCATCCTTGTTTTCATCCTGCAAAAACAAAATTCCTTTACCATTTTTAGCATTGCCAAGTTTTACATAAATATCACCTTCTTTTGTTACGGCAAGATGTCTTGCTTCGCCGGTATTATCAGCTACTACTAAAGCGCTGAAACCAACTGGCAGTGTTAAACCTGCATTATCTAAATCCCCTTTTGGTAGTGAAATTGTATCTGTTGAGGAAGAAACTTTTGTGAACGAAAAAATAGTAAAAGCGGTTGCTGTAAGTAGCAGGACTGAAATTAAAATATTCTTTTTCATTTGGGAATTATTTAACGTTTTTTAATAATAATACCGGCAGGGAAATGTAAATGGGGTAACAAAGATAAAAGATTTCAATAACGATTTTGAAAAGAAATGCCAGTGGCGCTAAAAAACAGAATAGATGATGGGCAAAATGAAAATCATTAATAAAAGTTTGTTTACTATAAAGGACGTCGAATTTCATGCGAAAACTTATTTTTTTAATGGAACAAAGTTTGTACAAGGTATATCTCGCATACCTTTAAAATAATTTGAATAAACATTGAAATGAATTTATCAGAAAAATATAAAAACATCAGGTCTCATACCGAAGAAATCTGCAAACCCTTGCAGACAGAGGACTATGTAGTGCAACCTATAGTTGATGTAAGTCCTCCAAAATGGCACATTGGCCATGTCACCTGGTTTTTTGAAACGTTTATTTTGAAACCATATTTTGAAAATTATAAAGAGTTTGATTCGAAATATAATTTCGTTTTCAACAGTTATTATGAAACCGTTGGCGCACGGGTTATCAGAACAGATCGGGGGAATTTGAGCCGTCCGACTGTATCCGATGTTTATAAATACAGAAAATATGTAGATGATGCAATGAATGAATTTTTGCAACATTCAATTTCAAATGAAATCGAAGAAATTGTCGTCCTTGGTTTTAATCATGAGCAGCAACACCAGGAGCTTTTGATGACAGATATAAAATATATTTTGGGAAATAATCCTTTGTTTCCTGAGTATATAATTCCTTCCGGTAGTAAACCAACAAATAATAAGAATTCTGATTCTGATCAAAATGATTTTATCAAAATAGAAAAAGGAATTTATCAAATTGGTTATGAAGGAGAAGGTTTTTGTTTTGATAATGAATTGCAAAGGCACAGCGTTTTTTTAAACGATTTTAGCCTTGCAAAAAATCTGGTCACAAATGGCGAGTATCTCGAATTTATAAATTCGGGCGCTTATCAAAATTTTAATAACTGGCATGCAGATGGTTGGGAATGGGTGAAAGTAAATAAAATAACTTCGCCACTTTATTGGTATTTTATCGAGGGTCAATGGTACAATTATACGTTGGAAGGATTGCAAATTTTAGATGTGAGCGAGCCGGTTTGCCACATTAGTTTTTATGAAGCAGCGGCCTACGCATCCTGGAAACAAATGCGCTTGCCCACTGAGTTTGAATGGGAAGTTGCGGCGCAAAAATTTGATTGGGGAAGAAGATGGGAATGGACAGAAAGTGCGTATTTACCTTATCCGGGATTTTCAAAAGCGCCTGGCGCAATTGGAGAATATAATGGAAAATTTATGGTCAATCAAATGGTGTTACGCGGCGCATCTGATGTTACTTCTCCCGGTCACAGCCGGATTACTTATCGCAATTTTTTTCAACCAAATCTGCGCTGGCAATATACAGGTATCAGGTTGGCACAATAAATAAAAAGCATGGACAATTTTTTAAATGATGTTTTGAAAGGTCTGCAATCTTCTCCAAAATATTTG
>JBEPVG010000299.1:0-3410 GCA_041691175.1 Chitinophagaceae bacterium | reverse complement strand
CTATAGGCCTGTCTTCGCCATCGTGATATAAAAAAACATTTAGTTCGTCGCCCATTTTGGTATCCTGCGGAACAAATCTTTTTGGCAATAAAATTCCCACATCTCCATCATCCAAAAAAACTCCCATTGCTTTTTCTTTGATCACTTTCATCACATTATATTCGCCCATTTTTACCATTGATCTCCTTGTTTATATAACAAAGGTAAGATGATTTTTTTGGGTTCCTTTTCAGGAAAACACTTCTGGTATTATCCGGAATCTACTTTTTTTATTCACAGAAAGGAAAATTATTGCTATAAAAATTCTTCCGGAATGAATCAATTAAAAAGTTATGCTTTTATTCCAATATCTTTAATTACAACAACCCGGCGCGCAGCAGCTTTCTTTTTCAACTAAAGTTTTTTCTGCGTAAACAGTGATGCTGAAAATTCCGGTACCTGAATTTTTAAATTCAGAGATCTGATTTTCGGATAAATAATTTTGTAGAATGTCATCCGGAATAATAACGGATTTTTCTGTCTGAATGGTTATATTGCTAAAACCATTATTTTCTATCAATTCCAAATAAGCCTGTTTTTGTATGGCGCCTGAAACGCAGCCTGCATACATCTCGGCCACATTTTTTATTCTCGCTGGCAATTCGCCAATCAACACAATATCAGAGATGCTGAAGTGCCCGCCGGGCTTTAACACCCTGAATATTTCTTTAAAAACATTGTTTTTATTTGGAACAAGATTCAATACACAATTACTTACAATTACGTCTGCGATGTTAGAAGTAACGGGTATTTTTTCTATATCTCCCTGGCGAAATTCAACATTATTAAATCCTCTTAACTCTGCATTGTTCCTAGCTTTTTCAATCATAGCTGGCGTAAAGTCTATTCCAATTACTTTGCCTGTTTTGCCTGTTTCGTGTCTTGCGATAAATGCATCGTTTCCTGCACCACTTCCCAAATCAATTATTACATCGCCTTCTTTAATTTTTGCGAATTGTGTTGGAAGCCCACATCCCAATCCGAGATCTGCATCAGGATTATAGCCTTCCAGTTGATGATAATCTTCAGACATGATGTTATAAACTTCATCGCTGCAGCAGCCCGAACCGCAACAGGATGATTGATTGGTTTCTTTATCCTGTAAAGCGATCTCTGCATATTTCTGCTTTACTAATTCTTTTAAATCATTTTCGGTTTGCATTGTTTTATATTTTATTGTTATCGAATTATTACGATTGTTTCGTGATTGCAGTTAACAACAACGATCTGTTTTTGTGTAAGAATCAAAAAGTTGGTTCATTCTTTCTTTTGCTACGCTCCATTCTTTTTCATCAATACAATAACAAACTGTTGCACCGTCAATATCACCTTTGATTAATCCGGCTTTCTTTAATTCCTTCAAATGCTGTGATACTGTGCTTTGAGAGAGCGGAAGTTCATTTACTATATCCCCACAAATACAACTTTTCTTTTGAATTAATAACCTGAGTATGGCAGTGCGCGCCGGATGTGACATTGCGCTTGCATAATTTGCAATGCGGTTATCTTTTAAAGTGAATTCTTCTGTTTTTTTGGCCCCCATATTTTTATATATCTATCGCAAAAGTACGATAAGATAATTATTAAACAAATTTATTGTTTGGCAATAAAGATTTTTTCCATGAATGCAATAGGAGCTATTGAGTAACTTTTATCAATAAATTTTTGGGAAATACAAGGCCCACGTTTAAATTCTTAAATGTAAATTGTTGATGAATTCTTATAGTAAATGAAGAAATATCGTGAATTCTCGTCTTACTGATTAATTAACAGGTTTATTCAAGTAAATAAATATTAGATGGAGAACGTGGACAGTAAACAAACAAATATTGAAGAATCTTGTTTTGGGAAAAAATTAATTTACATAAGTCCTGACTGTTTTTAATAATTGAGCCATTTCAAAAGGCTTTGCAACAAAATCCTTTGCCATGCAATCCTTGATATACTTGCCCATTTCCGGATTAGCGGAAAAAAGCACAATAGGTATATTTTTTGTTTCTTTCTGCGTCTGTAACTTTTTGCAAATGTCACGCCCGTCGGCCCCGCCAAGCATTACATCCAGCAAAACGAGGTTTGGCTGGAATTCCGCTATTTTTAAATTGATTTCTTCCCAACGGGAAGTAGTCTCTACGGTGAAATTATTCATACTCAATATGACCTGAACCAGAGATAAGATATCCAAATCATCATCTACGACAAGTATTTTATTCATAATTTATATGGATTGACAAAAGACAAAAACGTTTCTATTCCTTAATTTGTTGTGTTGTTATTATATGTTTTAAAGGCAATGAAAAATAAAAAGTTGAACCTTTATCAGCGCTTTCCACCCAAATTTTTCCGTTATGCCTGTTTATAATGTCCCGACAGATATATAAACCCAAGCCAAAACCGGAGATATTAATAGAAATTCCTTTTGTGCGATAAAAGCGCTCAAAAATATTTTTTTGCTCTTTTTGTGGCACACCTATTCCATAATCTGTTATTTTAATGATCAATTCTTTTTCTGATTTTATAGAATCAACCACCACTTTATTTTCGCCGGGCGAATATTTGATCGCATTCGATAAAAGATTCTGCAATACCTGTTCTATTCTTTGCCTGTCTCCATAGACCATTTTATTATCAAATTGATCTTTCCTTTCGATCTGATGTGTTTCAGAAACCATCTGAGCCGCACTGATAGTTTCATTTAAAAGTTCATCAATATTAAATTCCTTCATGTCCAGTTGTAGCTGGCCACTTTGAATTTTGGATACATCCAGCAAATCTTTTACCAATCTTTCCAGTTTGTTAACATTATTCAAGGTTTTTTCTACAAATCTCTTTTTAGGCTGTTCCTGTTCCAGGATATTCAGCATTTCGATATAACCTTTAATACTCGTAAGCGGTGTTTTTAATTCATGACTGGCAATTCCGATAAATTCATCTTTTTTCTTTTGACTTTCTTTTATTTCTTCCATCAGATTATTAAACGCATGGATAAGTGTGGCTATTTCGTCCTTTCCTTCTTCTTCTAATGGTTTATTATATTCCCCGGTTTTACCCACTTTTTTCATGGTGTTGACCAACCTTAGCAAGCGTTTTGAAATATAACTTTGAACGATCAGGGCGATTAGAAAGGAGAAAACCAGCGCCACTAATAATAAAAAAAAAGCCAGCTCATATTTATATTGTTTTATTTCCTGTAATTCGGTCAATTGAATTTCCAGGAAAACATTACCGATCACTTTGTTATTGCTAATAATCGGGTTGGTTACAAAAAGCTTCTGCCCACCTGTATAAGAAAATGCCCTTCCGTTTAAAACGGGAATTCTAAAACTATCTGTTTTAGTTTTTGAAAAGCTTGCAAAAGTACGCCCCTGTCTCTT
>JBEPVG010000298.1:0-3416 GCA_041691175.1 Chitinophagaceae bacterium | reverse complement strand
CAATTGAAGCAATCCGGGATAAACTGAAAGTCAAAACCGGCACTAAAAGTACAGCGGGACTAATTATGTTTGCTGTAAAAAATAACCTGCTCAACCAGGAGAATTAATAACGTTTACTGAAATCATCATCTATTTTTGCTCATTCATTTTTTAAATTATGAATGAGCCTTTTTTTATTTACAATAATAATTTTTTTCGTGTAGGCATGCCTGTTATAAGCGCCGATAACCGTGGCTTGCGCTATGGTGACGGGTTATTTGAAACCATGCGGATGTTTGAGGGGAAAATTCTAAATATGGATTTTCATTTTGAAAGGTTTTTGGGGGGAATGAAAACGCTGCAGTTTGATGCTCCTGAAAATTATTCTCCAGAGTTCTTTATGGAGAAAATAAACGAACTTTTATTGAAGAATTCTATTTCGAAAAATGCAAAAATCCGTTTGATGATTCTTCGGGGAGAGGGAAATATTTTTGCTCAAAAAAATGACTTTCCAAATTATATTCTTGAGACTTTTCCACTTTCCGGGAAAATAGAATTGAACGAAACCGGATTGTCGATAGATATTTTTCCGGATGCAAAAAAAAGCTGTGATTTGATTTCAAATTTAAAATCAAATAATTATTTGCTTTCTGTTATGGCAGGCAAATTTGCACAAAAAAATAATTTAGATGATGCTATTTTATTAAACGCGTTTGGTAGAATTTGCGAAACTACAATTGCAAATATATTTATTATAAAAAATAAAATAATTTTTACGCCGCCTCTATCAGAGGGTTGCGTGGCAGGCATTTTGCGCCGTTATATGATAGAAAAGTTTTCTTTAGGAAATTTTTCAATTGTTGAAAAAAATCTTATGGTAAATAATTTGTTTGATGCAGATGAAATTTTTCTAACCAATTCAATTCATCCGATTCGATGGGTTAAAAACTTTAGAGGAAAAGTTTATGGAAATGAAGAAGTAAAACGAATTTTTGAAAATTATATTGAAAATATTTACGGTAAAAAATTGTAGTAAACGAACAAATAACCGGCATTTTTATTTTTATTTTCTTAGCCTTGGACCTCGTTAATCCTTAGTAAGTTCCTGTCTCATTTTCTATAACAACATCATGTTTTAATAAAAAAAATTCTTTTAAATGCTCCAATGCTGACTAGTTTTTTGTTTGGCATTTGATATTTAATAATCTTAAAGACACCCCAATCGTCAATGGTAATATCTTTTGCATACAGATCCATAAATTGTGAAAAAAAGCGAGGTGATTGATTTTCATTAGGCATAATTTTTCCCCACACGGCTTTTACAACCATTATTTTACAGTTTCTGTCATCAGGCTTTGTAAAATAGGCAAAGACTAAAACCGCAGCTAGTATAGTTATTACAATTATTTTTTTCATAAACTATAGTTGGAGATGAGCACAGAAAATATTTAGGACAAAAAATAATTGTCAAATATAATAATGAAATCGATGCCCGTTGTGCTTCGATAAAAAAAAGTGACATTTATTTATGAAAGAGGCTTTATTAAAGATTTGATAAATGATTTTAATCATTATATAACATTTCACTTGATTCCACTTACTTTCTGTGATGTGCAACTGTACTTTTTCTATGAATAACTTTTTTTGCCGGGACAATCATTTTCTTTTTCACAACGACGGGAGCTTCGGAGATACTTAATTCTTCTTTTGACATCTCTGCATTTTCCTCATCTGTCGGGCCAAATCTATTACCAAAAAAATTCTCCATTTCCTTGGCTTTATAAATGTTGGAGTTGTATTTATTTCCTAAAACAATGATGGTTGCGGAATCCTGGATCATCCTGATAAAGACGGCATTATTTCCATGCCACCAGCCATTATGATAAATTACTTTTTTCCCGTCCGGATAAACATTCATTCTCCAGCCATAACCATAATTTCTGATTCCGCGTTTTTCATTACTGTAAGGCGTAAAGGCTTTTTCCAAAGTTTCTTTACTAAATATTTGGTTGGTGTACATCGCCTGATCCCATTTCAATAAATCTTCCGGTGTACTATAAATATTTTTATCGCCTATACCACAATCTAAAAAGGTAAATGCTTCCTGTCTGCCACGATAATCGTAGGATGGCATTGCAGTTGCGCTGTCTTTAATATTATATACATAAGAATCTTTCATCTTCAGAGGTGTAAAAAATTGTTGCTGCAAAAAATCAGCATACGATTCTCCGGCAGCCTTTTCAATAATCAATCCCAGCAACGCATAATTGGTGTTGCAGTATGTAAAGTGCGTATCTGGTGAAGTAGCAGCAGGTTTAAATTTTATCAAATAATCAAGCACGTCATTATTGCTGCAATGCTGCTTTTTATCCCAGCCTAATTTTTCCATGAAATATAAATAGTTTGGCAAGCCGCTTCTGTGGTTCAACAATAATTTGACTTTAATATTATCATAAGGAAAATTTGGAAAAAACTTTTTTACATCATCATCCAAAGAGAGTTTCCCCATCTGTGCAAGTTTCATTGTGGCCATCGCAGTAAAAGTTTTTGAAACTGATGCCAGATGAAATGCACTGTGTTTGGTGAGTGAATCTTTTTTTTGAAGATTATAATATCCATGATAATCTTCAAAAATTATTTCTCCTTTTTTAGCGACAAGAATAGCGCCGTTAAATCCGGTTCGCAATAGTTTATTTTGATAAAAATTTAGTACTTCATCATGATAGCGATCTAATTCAGCTTTAGGAATATTGCCCGGAACCGGTGCCACATAACCGGTTGAATCTTTTGGATCGGATTTTACTTTTATCGAACTTGAACCGCAGGAAGCAATAAAAAAGAATAAAAATAAAAAAAACAAAGAAAAATTTGTAAGTCTCATCAAAAAAAATTCAGAAATTTAGGAGGTATATTTGCAATATTACATCACTATTTTAATATGCCCGAGAAAAAAATTACCAGTTATCCTAAAGAAAAAATAAATATTCTTTTTTTAGAAAACATTAGCAAAACAGCTGCACAAACATTTATTGACGCCGGTTATACTTCCGTTAAAAGATTGTCAGGAGCGATGACAGAAAGTGAACTTATTAAAGAAATTAAAAATGTTCATTTATTAGGAATCCGCTCAAAATCCAAAATTACTAAGGAGGTTATAAAAAACGCTACAAAACTCCAGGCGATCGGATGTTTTTGCATCGGAACCAACCAGGTGGATATAGAAGCGGCCACCGGCAAAGGCGTTGCAGTTTTTAATGCGCCATACTCAAATACCCGCTCTGTGGCTGAGTTGGTGATGGCTTCTTCTATCATGTTGATTCGAAGAATCCCTGATAAAAACAAATCTGCCCACGAGGGAATCTGGTTAAAAGATTCTACAGGAAGCCATGAACTTCGCGGAAAAACTTTGGGAATTGTTGGCTATGGAAACATTGGTT
>JBEPVG010000297.1:0-3426 GCA_041691175.1 Chitinophagaceae bacterium | reverse complement strand
TAAATTTGGTTACCCATCTGCCTGAAATGTTTGCAACCGGTGATGCGGAAATTTTAAATCTTTCCTTGTTATTATACACTGCTTCGAAAGGCAAAATTTGTATCCGCTTGCCATATTTTTTTATCCAGATTCCTTCCAGGTTTCCTTCCCTGGTGATCTTAGCTTTAAAACCTGATTCAAAAAAGGGCATTTCAATAAACACAGAATCAGCGCGCGTTTCAATACTATCAACCAATAAATGTTCTTTATCGTTTATTACATAAATAATTTTTTTTCCTGCGCTGTCTTTACTTTGAAAATTAAAAACAATTTGTTGCCCATCCGGTCGTAAAATTGTTGCACGCCAAAAACCATTTTTCAATTCATCCCGTTTTTGCGACCAGCAAATTAAAAAAAACGCAGTAACCAAAAAGCAGAATCCGAAAGCAATTTTATATAGAAATATTTTTATTTTTTTCATGGTTCCAATCTTATTTTTAAAAATCTACTTCTCTATCCAGGTTTATCTCATTGCCCGCAGAAGAATAAATTAATTTATACATCAAAAATACGAAATCAACGTTGTTACTTCTGCTTTTGCTGCCTTTTATTCCTGAATACGTAAAAAGTGATTTGCGAACAAAAAGAAAATGGGAGGAGTACAATTTTAAAATAGAAAACTGTCATTGCAAGAAAAGAAAATGTTATCTTAAATTGAAAGAAAAAATAAGAATCTTTATAAAAAGTTTGTTTACTGAAATCAAATTGAAAATCAGACTTTCGTTTCTCTCCTGATGACAGGAGCTACTTTTGTTCCAAATATTTCAATAGAATTCATAATCATATTATGTGGAACATTACCCACACTTGCCTGAGCGAGAAAACGAGTGTTGTCAAATAATTCATGCTCATATAAAATTTTATCAATCACTTGTTGCACACTTCCGACCATCAAAGCTCCTTTCGGTGAGCGGGAATAATCAAACTGCGCACGGGATAGCGGAGGCCAACCTCGCTCCCGCCCCACCCGATTCATCATTTCAGCATAGTAAGGGTAAAATTCTTCAGCAGCTTGTTGTGAATTTTCAGAAACGTAAAAATGATTGTTAACACCTATTTGCAATTCAGTTAAATCTTTCCCGGCCTTTCCTGCGGCGGAACGATAAAGGTTGAAAAACGGAACAAATTGCTCAGGCAACCCGCCAATAATTGCAAGCATTAATGGAAGCCCCAAAGTTGCCGCCCTTACTGCAGATGCAGGCGTACCACCAGCTGCAAGCCAAACAGGAAGCGATTGCTGATAAGGGCGTGGATAAATTCCAAGATTATCAAATGATGCTCTGAACTTTCCATTCCATGAAATTTTTTCGGTCTTATTTAGTTTCAAAAGCAACTCCAATTTTTCTGTAAACAACTCATCATAATCTTCAAGATCATATCCAAACAATGGAAAAGATTCAATAAAGGAACCTCTGCCGGCCATTATTTCTGCACGCCCGGAAGACAACAGATCTACCGTGGAAAAATTTTGAAAGACCCGCACCGGGTCGTCAGAACTAAGCACCGTTACTGCACTTGACAACTTTATATTTTTAGTCATCATCGCTGCTGCACCCAAAATTACAGCAGGACATGATACTGCATAATCAGGCCGGTGATGTTCACCAACACCAAATACGTCCAGGCCCAGCTGATCAGCTAATTGAACTTCTTCCATCAAATCTTTTATCCGCTGATGCGCGTTAATTCCTCTTCCCGAAAGCGTTTCGGGCGTCATATCCGCAAAAGTGATTAGTCCTAATTCCATTTTTATTGATTAATTTTTGTTTCATCAAACATGCAAAATTGATAATTTTTTTCTTATTAATTTTTTAGATTAACATGCAAAAAGAGCAAATTAAGAATTGTAAGCACCGATAAAAAAAATATCTTTTTTTGAAAAGCAACAAAAACGGATTTTATTATTTACAAAAATTTATCTGCACTTTTGCATCTTATTTTATCAATATGAATTCCATTATATTTCCAGGACAAACTCATTTCTACAAAGGAAAAGTAAGAGATGTTTACACCATCAATAACCATTTGCTGGTGATGATCGCAAGCAATCGGATTTCTGCTTTTGACGTCATTTTGCCAAAACCAATTCCAAACAAAGGGCAAGTATTAAATCAAATAGCCGCTTACATGTTGAATACGACAAAAGATATTTGCAAAAACTGGTTGCTGAATACTCCTGCTCCTAATGTCTCAATCGGGAAAAAATGTGATCCTTTTAAAGTCGAAATGGTGGTTCGTGGAAACGTTACAGGCCACGCCTGGCGAACGTATTCGTCTGGAAACAAATTTTTGTGCGGAGTAAAAATGCCTGAAGGATTAAAGGAAAATGATTATTTTCCGGAGCCGATAATTACTCCATCTACAAAAGCTGCGGAAGGCCACGATGAAGACATCAGCAAAGAGGAAATCATCTCCAGAGACATTGTTTCAGAAAAAGATTATGAGCAATTGGAAAAATATGCTTTGAAACTTTTTGCAAGAGGAAAAGCACTTGCGTCAGAAAGAGGACTAATACTGGCAGACACCAAATATGAATTTGGAAAATTAGATGATGAAATTATTTTGATTGATGAAATTCATACACCTGACAGTTCACGATATTTTTACGCCGATGGATTTAAAGAAAGGCAATCAAAAGGCGAAAAACAAAAACAATTGAGCAAAGAGTTTGTAAGAGAATGGCTGATAGAAAATAATTTTATGGGAAAAGAAAATCAGCAGGTTCCTGAAATGAGTGAAGAATGGATTTCGGTTATACGTGACCGTTATATTGAGCTTTATGAAAAATTAATCGGCGAAATATTTGTTCCGCAAACTTTAAGTGATGAAGAAACAAATGAAAAAATAAACGCTTCTTTAAATAATTTAATCATTTAAAAAACCTGGTAAATTCTATTCACGTTTAACTTATGTCTTTCACTCTTTTTAACCCTTTTGAAACTTTGTATTTCGATTCCAAAACGTGCTTTCTAACAGGCACAGATTTGAAATCTTGCGATGAAGAAATTTGTATTTTTCCCGACTGGATATTGGACCGTTTTTCATTAAGAAATAAAAAATTCCGGATGCTTGATCAGGTAACCGGCATTCAATATGAAGATCTAAAATTGCCTTGTTCGATAGATGTAAAACATGATTTTAATGTTTTGGATGAAGAAATAAAAAAAGCGTTTGATGCAGGATATGAAGGAGTAAAAGAAATTCCTGAAGAGCGATTATTTATCTGGATGGCAAAATCGGTTTACGGCGTTTTGTATAATGATATGACGTTAGAAATAAATCGCTCAGCAAAACGTAAAAATGGCAAAGATTTTCAACTATCAAAATTTCTTAAAGAAAGGTTTGGAAAATTTCATTTGATGATGCAATCCTTGATTGTCCCGATGG
>JBEPVG010000296.1:0-3435 GCA_041691175.1 Chitinophagaceae bacterium | reverse complement strand
AATTTATTCCGCTGCTATTATGACAGTACCTGTAAAAATTTTATCATCAATTGTAATTATTTGGTGGAATATAAATTTTATCTAAAATATTATGATATTTTTGAATAATTAGAATTGAAAACAAAAAGATTATTGAATAATTTTTATAAAATAGGCATTCGCATTAGAAATAATCTAAAATGAATTATACAGTATTTTTACTGTCTTGCAAATTCGGAAAATGAACTTTATGTTTGCACTATCAATTATGGATTTGTTTATCAACTTCATAATTTCTACCACTAATCCGCATACTCTGAAAGATCGATCTGATCGTTAACCGGATTTTAAATCTCAATCACAAGGAATGAATATTAATTTTACACACAAGAATAATCATTACACTATTCTTATTACTTGCAGTAATTTTCTTAATGTTTTTTAGATGTAAATCTGAAAAACGTCGCTTATTACCAATAGCAAATTCACTTTTCTTAAATTGAGAAATAGAAAAAATTAAAAGCTCACGCTTTTCATATCCAAATTTTATTAAAGCCTAAATTCTAATATTCATTGTGAAATTTGATTACAAATAATTATACAATGAAAAAATATAGGGTATTCAGAATGGCAGTTGTACTGTTTTTAGTAGCAATTTCATTAGGAAGTAAAGCTCAAGACGTTCAACAATCAAAAGTTACTATTACCAATTTTCACGTTGAAAAAAGGAATAATAAAGTCAATATTAACTGGTCAACCAGCAATTCAGGAACAAATTATTTTGAGTTGGAAAAAAGTATCGATGGAAAAAGCTTTAAAACTGTAGCGCTTGTTTTAGGTGCTGATCCAACGAAAATGGATTGCAATTGTTACGGATGTTTTGATAAAATAAAATCAAGTTCTAAAGAATTATACTATCGCTTAAAGCATATAAATACAAACGGTTCAATCGAATTTAGTGAAGTGAAAATACTTGCAATGAGATAAATAATTAAACTCGTTTTCTTTGGGGGTTACAGAACCTGATTGGTTCTTAACAATTGCCGCATTTCTATGCGGCTTTTTTTTGTTTTTAAGAGAATTACATACACGCATTTTTTGAAGTAAATATTTAATTAAAGATTACAGTAAACGAACAAAAAATGCAGATTCTGGTTTTGCATAGAATTCAGAAACAACTGATCTGATAATTATTTGAAAAATAATTTTGAAAAAATTTTTAATTAATGTGAAAATTGTAATTTTCAATTCTTTATTAATACAAACTAAAGTAGAAATGAGTAATGAAGTCTTCAGATTTGATTTTAAGATTTATGATTCGATAGAGGATTTAGCTAAAGAAGATGCGGATTTGCTAAAAGAGGCCAGAAAAGCGACGCAATCTGCTTATGCTCCTTATTCAAATTTCAAGGTGGGTGCGTTCGCGAAATTAGTAAATGGTGAATCTATAAGCGGCACAAACCAGGAAAATGCCTCCTACCCGGCTGGGATCTGTGCAGAAAGAACTTTGATGTCAACAGCTTCAGTTTTATATCCAAATGTTGGCATTAAAACAATTGCTATATCGTATAATAATTTGAATGGTAAAAGTGATCAGCCCATCAGTCCCTGTGGAATTTGCCGCCAATCTTTTGTTGAATTTCAGCAAAGAACCAAAACTTCAATTCGTATAATTATGAGTGGAATGGAAGGGAAAATTCAGGTTATTGAAAACGCTTCAAACCTCCTACCCTTGTCGTTTAGCAGTGATGATATGAAGTGAACCATAAAAAAATTTCCTAATAAAATTTAAATATTTAGAATTAATGCAATCCCGTATTTTAAAATTAGGAATTCAAGATAAATGTTGATTTACTGTACAATAATATTCTTCATAAAAGTCAAAAGTTTAATAATCAAACATCCAATACTTTTAAGCTCTTTTTAATAATTTCGACACAATCCATTAACTGTTCTTTTGTGATAATCAGAGGAGGCGCAAATCGAATAATATCACCATGTGTCTGCTTGGCTAAAAGACCATTTTCCTTTAATTCGAGACATACATTCCATGCGGCTTCATCATCATCATGATCAATAATAATAGCATTCAACAGTCCTTTCCCACGAATTTTCAAAATATGTGGAGAATCTATTTTTTTCAATTCTTCTCTGAAAATCTTTCCTAAATTCTCCGCATTTTCTGCCAGCTTTTCGTCTTTTAAAACTTTCAAAGCCGACATGGCAACGCTTGCTGCCAAAGGGTTTCCGCCATAGGTACTTCCATGCTCACCTGGTTTTATAGTTAGCATCACTTCATTATCCGCAAGCACGGCGCTAATTGGCAGCGCACCTCCGCTTAAGGCCTTCCCCAGAATTAAAATATCCGGCCTCACATTTTCGTAATCACAACAAAGCAATTTCCCTGTCCTACTCAAACCTGTTTGTATTTCATCTGCAATGAACAACACATTCGCATCTGCGCAATACTGTTTTGCTTTGGACAAATAACCATCATCCGGAACATTCACGCCTGCTTCGCCCTGGATGGGTTCCACTAAAAATCCAGCCACATTTTTATCTTTTAATGCTTCTGCAAGGGCCGGGAGATTATTGTACGGAATTACTTCAAATCCGGTAAGGTATGGGCCAAAATCTTCTTTGGCTACAGGATCGGTGCTGAAAGAAATGATTCCTAAAGTACGTCCATGAAAATTGCCACTACAAACAATTATTTTCGCTTTATTTTCTTCGACCTTTTTTATTCTATATGCCCAATGCCTGCAAAGTTTTAATGCTGTTTCCACCGCTTCAGCACCTGTATTCATGGGCAGCACTTTATCGTAACTAAAATATTCTGTAATAAATTGTGCAAAGATTGCAAGCTCTTCGCTATGAAAAGCGCGACTGGTAAGGGTTAGCTTTTGAGCCTGTTCAACTAAAGCTTGAATAATTTTTGGATGGCAATGCCCCTGGTTTACCGCAGAATAAGCGCTTAAGAAATCATAATATTTTTTTCCTTCTACATCCCAAACAAAAACTCCCTTTCCTTCCTTTAAAACTACAGGAAGTGGATGATAATTATGAGCGCCGAATTCGTTTTCGAGATCAATAAAATGCGCAGTTTGTGATGCGATTGATTGTGTTGACATGAGTGAAAAATTTAAAAAAAGAGAGAAAATAAAAATGAGGAAATTGAGAATTAAATTGGCGATATCGTTAGATCTTGTGATTTAAAAAATCAAGATTTTTCGCTAAAAAAGGTTGTATGGGAGAAGTATAATTCAATTATTTTAATTGTGCAGGCAAAGGTATTGAAAAAAGCAATTTAAATTAACTTTATAAATTGAAAGTTTCCAAGTAGCCTTAAATTATTCTAAACTAATTTTTCAACCCATTTATGAAAATACCTTTTTTCGACTGGATAATTTATTTCTTCATTTTTATTAAAAATTCCAAAAACAGTACTTCCTGTTC